>JAICPV010000583.1 GCA_025929655.1 Pyrinomonadaceae bacterium | reverse complement strand
TTATTCTATTCGACAAACGGAAGATCAGTGACCCGGACCGGCATTTCGGCGGTCAATAACTCGGTGCCATCAGCGAGGTAATCGTAGCGAACGTAAGCTAGAGCGATCAGCCGTTCGAGTTTTGGAGAGTACGTTACAGAAGTGATCCGGCCGGCGTTTTTACCCTCGGGGCTGGTGAGTTCGGCACCGCTGAAGAACCCGTCCGCCGACGCAGATGATTCTGCCTGGAGTCCGGTCAGCTGTTTCGCAACGTGCCCTCGAAAGTGAATGCGGGCGATGATCTCCTGGCCGATGTAGCATCCTTTGCTGTAAGAGATCATTTCTTCGGATCCGGTTTCGGGAACGACGGTCGTCTCGTCAATATCGACGCCGTATTTGGGAACACCAGATTCGATCCGCAGGGTTTCATAGAGTTGGTCCTCGATCTCGACCGCACCGGCGTCTAACAACCCTTTACTAAATCCATCGCCAGCGGGTTTGTTTACAAAGAATCCCGTGCTTGTTTGCGAATAGAACTTCAGGCCGCCTGTCGATGAATACATCTCCGTTTCGGGCGACAAGAGGCCGCCTGTGAGCGATGGACTTAATTCGAGCCCGAACAGTTCTAAGTATCTATACTTGTCCGACAGGTCTTCGACAAAGAAATCTCCGGCAAATGTGAATCGGAACAGATTTTGAAAAACCTTTTCCCGCGTCGTCTCTTCCGTTTCGATCAAAAACCGATCGCCCTGGCGCAATACGCGGACGACCGCGAGCAGTCGCCCCTGCGCATTCGGAAACGCCGCGAGCATTTGCTGCCCGTCCACGAGCGTTTTCATGTCGTTCGTGATCATTCCGTCGAGGAATTGAACGGCTTCCTTCCCCCAAACGGCGATCAGTCCGCGGGGTATTTCGATAAATCCCGCACCGCCCGAGCGGATGTGATCGTATTCCTTAAGATCCATTCAATTTCATTCTAAGTAACTTTCCGAGAGTCTGGAAATGTCGCAATTGCAATCCAAGTCCCCGTTGTGCGGCGATCACCTGCGGACTAGGATGATAAAGCGGGATAAGTTTTCGCCCGTGCCAATCCACTACTTCGCCCGCATTCAGTTTGAGGGTTGCTTGATGCGGCTCGATCGCTTTTATTCCATCCAGAGCGACGCTGCCGAGGGTGGCGACGATCACAGGATCGATCAGTTCGAATGTACGCTTCAAATGCGAAGCACAATTCTTGATCTCAGGTCGCGTCGGTTTACGGTTCGCGTCCGTTGCGGAACGAGGGCTGCAGAGGATGGCGCTCGTAATGAATATTTCGTCCCTCGAAAGCCCGATCGAATCCAAAAGCTTCTGGAAGTTATCGCCAGACTTATCGCCGTAAAACGGCCTGCGAGTGCGGTCCGCGCCTACGCGGCCCGGAGCCTCCCCGATGAACATCACTTTCGGATTCAAACTACCATTTAACAGACTCAAAACAGCCGTCTTGTCAGCAAGGTCCGGACAGATTCGACAAGACTGTGCTTCGGTGCAAAGCTGATTGTATTCGTCCGTTTTAGACATTCTGCATCGTCCCTTTGCTACAATAAGCAATTCAATCATA
>JAICPV010000270.1 GCA_025929655.1 Pyrinomonadaceae bacterium | reverse complement strand
TGAAGACGACGCCGAAGATCGCGATATAGATCACCGCGATCCCGACGACGATCACGACGTTTAAGATCGTGAACAGCCAGAAGAACAGCCCGAGAAGTCTTGCCTTATCAATTGGTGTCATAAAGATTCACCTCTAAAAACATTTACGAATCGCAGCTTATGCAAGTTGCGGATTTCGGTCAATCACGCTCAACGGCCATCGCTACGGAATTACCGCCGCCAAGGCACAGGCCGGCAACGCCACGCTTCGCTCCGCGACGCTTCATTTCGTAAAGTAACGTGGTGAGAACGCGGCCGCCGGAGTTTCCGATCGCATGGCCGAGCGCTACCGCGCCACCATTCACATTTACATAATCGGGATTAATTCCCAATTCTTTCATTACGCCGAGTGCCTGAACCGAGAACGCCTCATTCAATTCAAAAAGCTCAACGTCCTCGAGTTTCCAGCCCGCCTTCGCGACGACGCGGCGGACCCCTTCGACCGGTGCGAGCATAATGTACTTCGGTTCGATACCGGAAACTGCGTACGAGACGATTCGGCCAAGGGGTTCAACGCCCAATTCCGACGCGTTTTCGCTCGACGTGACGACCAACGCAGACGCTCCGTCGTTCACGCCGGGCGCGTTCCCTGCGGTGACAGTTCCACCGTCTTTCTTGAAAGCCGGCTTGAGTCTCGCAAGCGCTTCGACGGTAGTGTCGGCCCGAACCGTTTCGTCCTGATCGAGGACGATCGCGTCGCCTTTCTTTTGCGGTATTTCTATCGGAACGATCTCGTCTTTGAATCGGCCCGATGCGTGAGCCTCGGCAGCTTTCCGGTGCGAATTGTATGCGAAATCGTCCTGCGTTTCGCGCGTGATCTGATGCTTTTCCGCAACAATTTCGCCGGTGTTTCCCATGTGCCAGTTCTCGAAAGGGCACCAGAGGCCGTCATGGATCATCAGATCGATCGCCGTTTGATTGCCCATACGATAGCCGTCACGTGCTCCCGGAATCGCGTATGGTATATTCGACATCGATTCCATTCCGCCCGCGACTACGAATTCCGCATCGCCAAGCTGAACCGACTGTCCCGCCAAAGCAACCGCGCGCAGTCCGGAGCCGCAAACCATATTCACCGTGAGAGCCGAAACTTCGGGCGGCAATCCCGCCTTCAAAGCAGCCTGTCGCGCCGGGGCCTGGCCAATGCCCGCCTGAACGACACAGCCCATTATGACCTCGTCGATTTTCGCCGGATCGACGCCAGCCCGCTTGACGGCTTCTTTGATCGCCATCGCACCGAGCTCAGGTGCCGAAAAACCTTTCAATGCCCCTTGAAATTTACCTGTCGGCGTCCGAGCCGCACTGATTATTACTGCCTGTTTTGTATCTGCCATTTCGTAATATTTTCCGGATAAACTAAAAAGTTAGAGCGAATCTAACCTTTTATTTTCCCACGTACGGACTTGAAATGCGAAGTCCTACCGTTCGCCGATATCCTCATTCCAAAGTTCCGGATTCTCAGCAATAAACTTCCGCATGATCGAAATGCACTCAGCTGACCGCATATCGACGATTTCGATCGCGTTCTCGCGAAGCCAATCGATCCCGCCGGCGAACGTCACGGATTCCCCAATGATCACCTTGCCGATGTTGAATTGCCGGATCAAGCCGCTGCAATACCAGCACGGTGCGAGTGTCGTAACCATTACTTTGTCACGATAGGTCATTTGGCGTCCGGCCTTCCGAAATGCATCGGTTTCACCATGGATCGACGGATCGTTTTCCTGTACGCGGCGGTTATGGCCGCGTCCTAACAAGGTTCCGTCGCTGTCGAACAGAGCGGCTCCGATCGGAATGCCGCTTTCGGACAATCCAATTCTTGCTTCTTCGATCGCGACCGCGAGCATTTCTTCGTTCGACATATCGATATGATATCCTCGCAAAAATGGAGCACAGATTTCAGGCTGGCGATTTCCTTTTCTATCAGCTCGAATCCGGTTTCGCTTTGATCCGGCTGCTGGAGGTCGAAGACTCCGCCGAGGATGCCATTTGGCACCTGTCGGCTTTTCATGACCTTTTTCCGGACGTCGAAACTATCGAGAAAGCTGTTTCGATGCCTGATTCCTTATCGGTTTCCATCCCGCACGTTGCGCTAACCAATCGAGCCTTCGAGAGCACGCAGGTCGCCGGCATCGGCAACGCGTCTATGACCGACGACGAGATCAGCCTCGTAACGAACTGGAGAAACGATCCCGGGCGCAAAGTCTCCGATGTTTCCATTCGTCTTCTCACCGGATTACGCTAGCTTTCTGCGTTTTAGTTCTTTTTGAATCAATTCCAACTCGCGGCTCATGTGGCCAGCAGCTGATGAATTTTCTTCTGCTCTTCGCACCAGGTACGGTATCGCATCGGCAACCGGCCCATACGGAACATATTTCGAAACGTTGTACCCGTTCTTCGCTAGCACGTATGAGAGATTGTCACCCATGCCGTAAAGCTGTGAGAAGTTGATGTAAGGATGCTCGTTAGCGATCCCGAGCTCGTGCATTCGTTCGGTAAGATATCGAACGCTGCGTTCATTGTGAGTTCCCGCTACAAAAGCGACCTCGTCCAGGTGCTTTAGACAATAATCGACCGCCGCGTCAAAATCTTCGTCCGTCGCAGCCTTGTCGTCGTGGATCGGCGAATCGTACCCAATCTCCTCAGCGCGTTCCCGTTCCTTTTCCATATACGCCCCCCGGACGATCTTAGCGCCCAGGATGTAACCGTTTGCGCTGGCCTCGCGTCGCGAGTCTCGCAGAAACTGGAGGCGGTCTTTCCTGTATAGCTGGAACGTGTTGTAAACGATCGGTTGCTGGGTGTTGTATTTACCCATCATTTCCGTTGCCAAACGGTCGATCGCATCCTGGATCCAGGATTCTTCCGCATCTATAAAAACCGGCTGTCCTTTGCGATGCGCATACTCGCAGATCTCGTGCACGCGCGAATGGATCCGCTCACACTTCGCCTGGCTCTTGCCGTCGAGGCGTTTTTTCCCGCTCATTCGCTCTAGGGTTCCCAGTGGGGCTACACCTGTCACCTTGAATACCGCAAACGGAATATCGGGGTCCTTCTTTGCACGGTCGATCGTTTTGATGATCTCGTTCTTGGTGTTGTCGAAATCTTGTTCTGTTGATTTACCTTCGACCGAATAATCCAGGATGGTTCCGATCTTCGCCGCGCCAAGCTTTTTTATGACGGGGTCGCATTCCTCGATCGTTTCGCCGCCGCAGAATTGCTCGAAAATGGTTGATTTGATCAACCCTCGGACCGGCAGCCCTATCGAAAGAGCAAATGTCGCCGCTCGTGTTCCAACAGAATTCAGAAACGGCGAATTGAGCATTCTGAAGAGCCGGTATTTTTCTTTTAGTTCGGAATTCGTCTTGTCCGCGAAGGCCGTTGCGGTGTCCTGGAAGTCCAACTGGAACTCGGTCATAAAGGCGAGATTCTAGCATATCGTACGCAGAGTCCACAGGATGCACGCCGGGCTAAGATGTTCAATTCGCCTGCGTTGTTTCATCCCTGCAATTCATTTATCATCAATCTTTTAACTCTGAGCGCTCAGTATTCTCAGTGGCGTAATCATTTTATGAGCAAAGCACTTCCGAAGCGGTCGGAAAATTATTCCGAATGGTACAACGAGATCGTAAAGCGCGCTCAGCTGGCGGAAAATTCCGCTGTGCGCGGCTGCATGGTGATCAAACCCTACGGATTCGCGATCTGGGAAAAGATGCAGCGCGCGCTCGACGACATGTTCAAAGCTACCGGCCACCAAAATGCTTATTTCCCGCTATTTGTGCCGAAGTCGTTCTTAGAAAAAGAGGAAGAACACGCGGAAGGTTTCGCGAAGGAATGTGCCGTCGTAACCCATTATCGCCTGAAAGCGGACGGCGAGGGCGGTTTAATGGTCGACCCCAACGCGAAGCTGGAAGAAGAGCTTATCGTGCGTCCTACTTCGGAAGCGATAATTTGGAATACCTATCGCAATTGGGTGCAATCCTGGCGCGACCTGCCGCTCCTGATCAATCAGTGGTGCAACATCGTACGCTGGGAGATGAGGACCCGTTTGTTCCTGCGAACAGCCGAGTTTCTCTGGCAGGAAGGGCATACCGCACACGCGACGGAGCAGGAAGCGGTTGAAGAAGCCGAGCGTATGCTGGAAGTTTATGCCACGTTTGCCGAAGAGTGGATCGGACTTCCAGTAATTCGCGGGCTCAAAACGTCCAGCGAACGTTTCGCCGGCGCCGTCGAAACCTACTGCATCGAAGCGTTGATGCAGGATGGCAAGGCGCTCCAGGCTGGCACGTCGCATTTTCTGGGG
>JAICPV010000424.1 GCA_025929655.1 Pyrinomonadaceae bacterium | reverse complement strand
CACGTCGGGCCCACGCAAGAAGCGCGCTGGCAATGCCGGCGGAAATTATGAACTTGATTATTTCGGAGCCCGGAATTAAACGTGCCACCGAAAGATTTGCCAGGGCTTCCATTAATCTCGCGGCGGTCAGATAAAGCACGTGTTCCGCATGAATGTGCCCGACCTCATGGGCTATAACAGCCAGGGTTTCTTCTTCGTTCAAACGCTCGATCAATGCCGAATGAAGAACAATGATCGGTTTGTCGACGCCGCCCGTAAACGCGTTCACCAGCGGATTTTGCTGGATGAACATATCCGGCATCGCAACCCCGAGTGTCGTGCAGGCGATCTGCAATTTTGCATGAAGATCGGGGCATTGCTTCGGGGTGACCTTTACCGCGCTCGCCATAAAGGTTACACGGATCGCAGACTCACCGGTCCATGTCAGAAGCTTTTTCAGTGCAGAATCGACACCGGGAATCGCCTTAAGCGCGGCCAATGCCTTGCTGTCCTGCGGATGTATGTAATCGTGTTTTCCCAGGTCGGCAAACTTTTTATGCGGCTCGTCGGACAGAGGCAGTTTGCACTTGCCGCAATTTGCTTCGTTGTTCTTAAAGTCCGCCTTAACGGCATTCTTTTGGCCGCAGTAGCGGCATCGGATCGAATTGGGTTTCGCGATCGCGGAATCTTCAGATTTCTTTTTCGCCATATTTGGATTCTATAAATTGCCGTTGACTTTAGCCAGTTGGCTGAATTGCGGATTGCCTCGTCAGTTAATACGAAAATCGTTTGACTCCGTTCGCTCGAATATTGGTCGGTGCGAGGCGTTTCACTGCACTTTTGAAGAATAGCTGACAACTATCAGCTAACAGCTTTTAGCTGTTCTTCAAAAAGCACTTGTAAGCTGCACAACCGTCTCGACGTGGTGTGTCTGCGGGAACATATCGAGCGCCGTGATCGACGCGATCGAATACCCGTTCTCTACAAACCGTTTCAGATCTCGCGCGAGCACCGACGGTTCACATGCGACATATGAGATCCGTTTCGGCCGCAGACGGATAAGGTTAAGTATCGTTTCCTTCTCGGTTCCGGCCCGCGGCGGATCGAGCAGGACGAAATCCAGTTCCGATTCGATAACGTTCGAAAGGTATCGGCGGACGCTTTCCGCTCGGAATTCGATATTCGACAAGCCGGCGAGGCCTGCGTTTTGACGTGCGAATTCGATGGCCCCGTGGTTCTCTTCCACGCCCGCGACGTTTTGAAATCGACGTGCCAGCGGAAGGGTGAAAAAACCGACACCGCAATAGAGATCCAATGCGTTCACTCCCGATATCTCTCCGACCGCAGTTTCGATGAGTTTGTCCAGAAGGTACGCGTTTCCCTGAAAAAACGAGCGGGCAGAGAATTGATATTTCTCCCCACTTGCTTCGATCAGGATATCGTTTGCAGGCTCGACAAATTCATCCGAAAACACGGAAACTTCGCCGCCGCTGCCGACCGCGGCGTCGATCTGCAGCTTGTCGCTCGAATACGTTTCCCAGCTCACGTTTTCGCGAAGCTCGGTGAGCTCCCGCTGCAGCTCCGGTTTCAATATCATGCAGTATTCGATATCGACCAGGTCGCGCGAGTCGCGGCGAAAATAGCCGATCGTTTTCTCGTTGGTGTTCGCGTGCCACTGAGCGCGGAGCCGATAGCCGAATGGTTCGGGACTCGGAATTGTCGGAATTTCCTTGTCCCATTCGATCTTGCCGATCCGTTGCAGGCAGTCGCGAACGATATCGACCTTCGCGCCGAGTTGTGCCGCGTAATTCATCTGCTGGAAATCGCAGCCGCCGCATTTGCCGAAATACGGGCATGGCGGTTCGATACGATCTGGGCCGGATTCTACGACCGATTCGATCTCGGCGAATGCTATCTTCCCTTTAACCTCCTTGATCCGCGCGTCGACCAGATCGCCCGCCGCCGCCAACGCGACAAAAAATGTCATGCCTTCCGCGAACGCGATCCCGAGCCCGCGCGGAACGATCTTTTCGATCCGCAGCTGTAGGCGATCGCCGATTGTATATTTTGTGTTCAAGCTTATTTATTCTGAACGCGGAAGTCGCCGCCCGCAAGCACCTGCCGCATCGCGGCAAGGTCTTCGGGTTTGGTATAGGAAAGCGTGAAAAAGATCGCGTAGCCGTTTCGCACGGTTGCGTACATGCGTTTTTTGCCGGCGTTCGAGGAGGTATCGAGAAAGGCGAACTGCTTCGCGCCAAGCTTTTCCGCCTGGGTTTCGGAATACTTGAAATCGGCCGGCAGCTTCATTACCGCAAACTGGCTCCGCATCAGGTCGAAGTAATCGACGGCGTCCTTCACCTGCGGCGTCAGGGTGAGATCTTCTAGTGCGACGCGTATGATCGCGTTGTCGTTCGAGCCCGGCACCGAGCGATATGCGGTAACCAGCACCTTCACCTTTGAAAGCGATCTTTCGACTTGCAGCTTAGACGCCGCGCCGAGATTTTCAGGAGCCTTCAGGCTGATGTCATGTCCCCGCGATCTCATTTGGTCTTCAAAATCGCTTCCGGGTATCAGCCATGTTTCCGGAAATGTGATCCGAAATCCGTAGACCGAATTTGTATAAGTCCGCCCCGAAACCTCGCCCTCGGCATCGGTAACGGCTCGCGGCGTCGCTGCCTTTGCCGCAGGAACCGCCGGCGGAATTTTCTTCCGCGGTGTCTTCGCCGTCGGCATTTGCGCCACTGCCGTACAACTCAGCAAAAGCAAGGCTAAAATGAATTTCGATTTCATCACGATTTCGAACTGCAACAGCTTTTTTAACGCGGATAAGAGCGATCTATGAAACTGTTATAGATTCTGATCCGGTTTT
>JAICPV010000272.1 GCA_025929655.1 Pyrinomonadaceae bacterium | reverse complement strand
ATGTCCAACAACCCGGAATACGACACGCCGATAATCCGTTACGGATATTCGTCGATGATCACGCCAAGTTCGACATATGAGTTCGATTTTTCATCTCGCAAAAGCACGCTGATCAAGCAGCAGGAGATCCCCAGCGGTTATGACAAATCGCAGTACACGACCGATCGCGTCTGGGTGACGGCGCGCGACGGCGTTAAGGTTCCGGTCATCGTGATGATGAAAAAGGGAACCAGGCTGGACGGCACGGCCCCGATGATGCTTTACGCGTACGGTTCGTACGGTGCGTCGATGACGCCGAGTTTTTCGACAAACCGGCTCAGCATGGTCGATCGGGGGATGATCTACGGCATCGCGCAGATACGCGGCGGCGGCGAGCTGGGCGAGCCGTGGCGGCAATCCGGCCGGATGTTCAAGAAGATGAACACGTTCCACGACTTCATCGATTCTGCAAAATGGCTGGTCGAGAACAAATACACGTCTCCGGACCGGCTGGTCATCTCGGGCGGCTCCGCCGGCGGGCTTCTTATGGGCGTGGTCGTCAATCAGGCTCCGGAGCTTTTCAAAGCGGCGATCGCTTCCGTTCCGTTCGTCGACATAATGAACACGATGATCGACGACACGCTGCCGCTCACCACCGAGGAATGGATCGAATGGGGCAACCCGCGCGACGACAAGAAGGCCTGGGATTATATGTATTCCTATTCGCCGTACGACAACGTCAAGGCGCAGAACTACCCGAACATGCTCATCGAGATATCGCTCAACGACAGCCAGGTTCCGTATTGGGAAGGCGCTAAATGGGCAGCCCGGCTGCGGGCGATAAAGACCGGCGACAACATTATTCTTCTGAAAACGAACATGGGCGCCGGGCACGGCGGCTCGTCCGGCCGATACGATCGTTTAAAGGAAGTTGCATTCGAATCCGCCTACGCTCTCACACAGGTCGGTATCACGAAATAGGAACAAAATTGAGGCGGCCCGCTTCCGAGCCGCCTGTTCTAGTCAACCGGCGAAAATTCGCGGTCTTGCGTTCAGGGGATACGCCGTTTCGTAAACGTGAGCGAAATTAAGGAGCTCGGCTTCAGACCAGAAGTTGCCGACCAGCTGTGTGCCGATCGGCAGGCCTTCTGAAGATAGGCCGCACGGAATGCTGATACCCGGAACGCCGGCAAGATTCGCGCTCACGGTATAGATATCGCTCAGGTACATAGCGAGCGGGTCGCTCGTGCGCTCGCCGATCTCGAAAGCAACTGTGGGCGAGGTCGGCGTCAGGATCGCATCACATTTTTCGAACGCGGCAACGTAATCCTTCTTGATCAATGCGCGAACCTTCTGTGCCTTCGAATAATAAGCGTCGTAATACCCGCTCGAAAGTACGTACGTTCCGAGCATGATCCGGCGCTTGACCTCTTCGCCGAACCCCTCCTCGCGCGTCTTAAAATACATCTCGCGGAGCTTGTGTGTGTCCTCGGCCCGGAACCCATAGCGAACGCCGTCAAAACGCGCGAGGTTCGACGACGCTTCGGCGGTGGCGATTATGTAGTACACCGCGATGCCGTATTTCGCGTGCGGCAGCTCCACGTCCACGATCTCGCAGCCAAGCGAGCGGAAATTGTCGATCGACTTTTCGACCGCGTCTCGAACATCCGGCTCGATACCTTCACCGAACAAAGCACGGGGAACACCGATCCGTTTCCCTTTTATTTCGTTTTCCAGCGTAGCGGCGTAATCCGGCACCGCGACGTCCGCGGATGTTGAATCGCGTGCGTCGCGTCCGGCGATGACCGTCAATACGTCAGCGGCATCATTCGCCGATCCCCCGAAAATCCCGATGCTGTCGAGCGATGAAGCGAATGCGACGAGACCGTAACGAGAAATTCGTCCGTACGTCACTTTCAACCCAACGACACCACACAGCGATGCGGGCTGACGGACAGAACCTCCGGTTTCGGAACCTAATGCAGCACGTACGACGCCGCTGGCGACAGCGACCGCCGAGCCGCCGGAGCTGCCGCCGGGAACACGCGTCACGTCCCAGGGATTCTTCACGGTGCCGAACGCCGAATTTTCATTCGATGAGCCCATTGCGAATTCGTCAAGGTTGGTTTTGCCGATGACGATCGCTCCCGCGGCATTCAGCCGCTCCACCGCTGTTGCGTCGTAGTGCGCTTTATAATTTTCCAGAATTCGCGAACCGCACGACGTCCGCATCCCTCTGGTGCAGATATTGTCCTTTACCGCGATCGCACGACCGTGCATGGGCCGTTCGGCAGGAACCGAATCGAGGTATGCCGCTTTTTCGAGCGATGCTTCATGCTCGATCGAAAGAAAATTGTTTAGCTGAGGGTTCAGCCTCTCAGCCTCAGCTAATACCTCTTTTGTTTTTGCGAGTACGGACATTTATCCAATATGATGTTGTTTTTTTGGCACTTCCTAACGGTTTACTTCTGACAGCTCACTGCGTGCGGGCTGCTGACACGTCGTCGACCAGCCATTGGCCGTTTTGCTTAACCGTTGTGACTCCGATCTCACGCTGTTCGCTCCGGACATCGTCCTTCCAGAAAAGCAGGACCTGAAACTCCGTCTCATCCGGGGCGACCTCCTTGCACTCGCCGACCCGAAACGCCTTTGGAAAGTCCGTGTTGCGGGTCGTGAATGGATCTGCACCGTCTGCTTCGCTCTCCAGGCGGGCAACGAATGCCGGTGTCAGGAACTGCTCGCGTTTCTTCAGATTCTCCTGCGAGAAATGCATGTCGTTACCGACATGGAACGAGTAAAACTCACGGACCGGCGTTCTCGCATCTATGCACGATTGCGGCTCGAGATTCGGGATACTGCATCCGACAGACAACGCAGAATGCAGAATGCAGAATGCGACCAGAAAATTGTGCATTATGCTTTTTGCATTGTGCATTGCTAAAGCACTTTCGGGACCTGAAAATGACCTTCGACAGCGGATGGTGCCTGTGACAAAGCGGCTTTCTGGCCGAGTGAAGCTTTCGGCACGTCATCGCGAACGGTCACGGTGGCTTCGCCCTCGGCCGTAAGCCCGCCCAGCATCGGCACGACATTTTCGGTGTCGAGCTCATTCAGCTGCTCGACATACTTCACGATCTCCGCCATTTGCGGCGTATAAAGCGCCACCTCATCTTCGGTGATCTCCAAATGCGCCAATTTTGCTACGTGTCTTACGTCCATATTTATTTTGCGTCGCGAAGCTGGATACAAACGGCGGCTGCTTCCAGAAAATTTGTTCGAAGTTCTATGTCACCGATCTTTGCGGATGCCTCTTTCAAACTAGCAGGCACGGCAAGTTTCGTTTTCGGAGCATCAGTCTGATCCGTTTCGCTTTGTGCGTCCTCGACTGATTTTCTATCGACTTTCAATTCGATCCGCCGGACGATCGATGACCCAAGCGCCCGATTCAGTTTGTAAACGATCTCGGCGGCATGTGTTTCAAACTCTCGTCTCCATTCGGCACTGGATACCGCGACGCCCAGAACATTGTCTTTAAGGCCCACTACGGCGGACCGCTCGCGAAGTTGCTGACCCAGGACCGTTGGCCACATGGCAGCGACGATCGCGTCGCGCGCCGCATCGTCAGGAAGCTCGTCGATCAAGCCCGGCAACGATCGAAATATCGCGTGCATTTGTTCTAACCCGCCTCGAACGTATAGATTCTAGACGAGATGATCGAACTTCCAAAACTTGTGCTCGCTTCCGGCAGCCCGCGCCGTGCGGAAATAATGACTTCGGTCGGCTGGGAATTCGAAAAGGACGTGCCCGACATTGACGAAAGCGAATTGCCAGGCGAAACTCCGGAAGCATATGTCCAGCGGCTCGCGCGCGAAAAGGCTTCGTTGATAGCACGACGACACTCGCAAAAGCTCGTACTCGGCGCAGATACAACCGTAGTCATTGATGGGAAGATCATCGGAAAGCCGGTCGACGAAGAGGAAGCTCGCCGGATGATCGAACTGCTTTCAGGGAATTGGCACGAGGTCCTGACCGGTGTCTCAGTCGTATCTGACGGCGCGACTTCGGTTGGCCTGCAGCGAACGCGCGTGAAATTTGCACAAATGTCGGATGCAGAGATCGCATTTTTAGTTAAGAAAGGCGATCCGCTCGATAAGGCCGGCGCCTACGCCGTACAAGCGCAAGCGGCATTATTCATTGAGGGCATCGAGGGCGATTACTGGAATGTCGTCGGGCTGCCGATCAGTTTGGTCTACCGGATGATCGCCGAGGCCCACACGCAGTAAACGCAAAATTCTGGCCACAGATGCACACGGACCCGCACAGATAAGAAATAGATCTTATCTGTGT
>JAICPV010000194.1 GCA_025929655.1 Pyrinomonadaceae bacterium | reverse complement strand
TGTGGCAAAAGGAAGTTTTTGGGATAGGGAAGAGAATTTACCGGCGGTGATTTCGGGGATTCGCCGCTTATATTTAGCAAATGCTCAATTGATTCAGGTTTTCAACTATTTTGCGATGTTGTACGTCGTTTGGCACAACGGATAATTAGAATAGCAAAGAATTCCAAACCGGTAAAGCCTTTGATTTTCGCAATGCCGGGCTTAGACTATCTTTCTTTATGCTCTATCTTTCGCAGGTGCTGGGCCGGCCGATCTATGATTCGAGCCGCGACAGGATCGCCACGATCAGCGATATCCTCGTCCGATACGGCGACGACGATCATCCGCCCGTTATCGGAGTTGTCGCACGCATGCGTCGCCGGGATTTTTTTATATCGGACAATAAGATCTCCGAGCTCGGCGAACACGGAGTTCGAATGAATTCCGCGGTAGTCGATCTTACGCCGTTTGAACGCCGCGAGGGCGAAGTCCTGCTCGGAAAGGACGTCCTCGACAACCAGCTCATCGATGTCGACGGGAAGCGGGTTGTGCGCGTCAACGACGTTCAGCTTATAGATACCGGCGACCACTGGCGCGTTTCCGGCGCCGACGTGAGCCTTCAGGGATTTCTCCGCCGTCTGATGCCGAAGGGCTTCTACGGAAGCGGCCGGCCGGTAGAGGTGATCGACTGGGCCGACGTCGGGTACCTTGCCACAGATACCGCGACCGCAACCGTCCAGCTCAAATCGTCGAAGGACAAACTCTCTCGCTTACACCCTGTCGAGATCGCCCAGCTTGCTGAAACGCTCTCTCCGGTGCATCGCACGGAAGTCGTCGAAAGCCTCGATGACGAGATCGCTGCAGACACGCTGGAAGAAATGTCCACCGAGGCACAGGCGCGGATTCTCGAAGAGATGGACGAGGAACGAGCTGCCGACATCCTTGAGGAAATGTCTCCGGACGACGCGGTGGACGTTCTCGACGAAATGTCGGACGAAAAGTCCGAACAGCTTTTCAGCCTGATGGAGGACGAAGAGCGGGCGGACGTGGCTGAGCTTATGCCATTCGAGCACGACACCGCCGGCGGATTGATGACCACCGAGTTCGTTGTTTTTCCGCAGGGCCTCACGGTCGGTGAAACGATCATCCGTCTCCGCGAAATGGCCGAAACGCCCAACATGATCTACTACCTCTACGTCGTGGAGACCGAAGGAACCTGGAAGCTGAAAGGATTGATCAGCCTCCGGTCGCTGATCCTGGCGGACCCATTGAGGAAACTTTCGGAAGTGATGCGAAGCGAGTTTCGTTTTGCGCATCCGTCAGATTCCGCCGAAGAGGTCGCCCAGATCATTTCCGAATACAACCTGCTCGCACTGCCGGTCGTTGACGACGAAGGCGACATCGCCGGTATCGTGACGGTCGACGATGCAATGGAAATTCTCCTGCCAAAGAACTTACAGCGTCGCCTGCCGCGTCTTTTCAGTTGAAATGTCCACTGCGTGTCCGTTGTTTGTCCCGCGGTGGGGTGCGTGCAGGATAACCATTGAAGATCATAAATTGCATAGATCGTAAATAGTTGTATTCCTGAGATAAATTTAGTCAGCATGAAAGTATTGACATTGCCAACATGTAAGCCTAGAGTAATGTGCACCTCAAAAAACTAGTTTCAAGTAACTCCAGTTCGCTCTGCAGCGTGCTGAAGTGACGAGGAGAAATAATATGAACGATCCGCGAGAACCTCAAGACGACGATATTCAGGAGCCCAATACAGGCATTAACGTCGATCCGGACGTCGAAGCCTTTCAGGAGCCGAACACGAAACAGGAACCTAATACCGGCGCGACACAGGAACCGGACACGCAATAGTTTCGGATCAGTCGAATCCGATCTTACGTAGAAGTACCTTCCAGCGGGGATCATCATGCAGCGGCCGCAGTTGCGGATCGGCTTTCACGTGCGTGATCCCCGAATCGCGCTCGGCGAGCGCCCGTTCGAGCCATTCAAATCCCGCATCCGCGTTACCGCGCATCGAGTAGATCTCCGCGATCTGAAAAGCGGAACCGACGACATAATCGGTCAGCAGGACAGAAAGCCACTTGTCGGCCTCCTCCGTCCTGCCGACCGAATGCTCGATGATCGAGAGGGCCCAAAGCCGCCAAAACTCTTCCGGCTCCTGTTCGGCTTGCCGCCTGGCTTCCTCCGGCCTGCCTTGATCGACCAAAACCAACCCTAGAAAAGCTCCGCTCAGAAACCGCTGCGGAATAAGCTCGAGAGCTTTCCGAAACGCGTTCTCGGATTCTTCGAGTCGACCTGCCGCGTGGGCGATCAGCCCTACATTGTGCCAGATCGCCGCGCTCAGCGGATCCTGCGCGACCGCGCGCCGGGACAAAGCGAGAGCCTCTTCGAATCGTTCCAGCTTGTAAGCCAGGATCGCGGCCCGGTCCAGAACGGACGAATTTCCCGGTGCAAGCCTGAGAGCGCGGCGCATCGACTCGTCTGCTCCGTCGAAATCCCAATCGTATGTTTCCTGTATGCGCTCCCGCATCGCATGCCCCTCGGCAAGATCGGGTTCAAACTCCAGAGCTTTGTGTACGGCGATGCGGGCCTTTTCGTAACCTTCTTCCACGGCGACCCACGCACGCCCGGCCTCGATCGTGTATGCTCGGGCGAGCTCGGCCCAGCAAAGTGCGAATTCCGGGTCGGTAGCAAGAGCCTGACGGAAATATTCGATGGCCTTTATGGTGTCGTCTCGCGTCGTTCGGTCGAGAAAATACCGGCCCTGCATCAGCAGCAACTGCGCTTCTGGATCATCCGCCCTGCCGCGGTTGGCGTCCGCGACCTCGGCGGTCACGCGCTCACTGATCTCATCACGTTTTTCCTCGCCGAGCAGCCTGATGCGCAGCTCCTCGACGACCGATTCGGCGATGTCGTCCTGAACGGCGAAGATGTCGTCGAGCTCGCGATCGTAGGTGTCGGACCAGACCTGGAAGCCATCCGTCACGTTTACAAGCTGCACAGCTATCCGCATCCTTTCGCCGACCATGCGAACGCTACCCTCGACCACCGAAGCGACATTCAATTTGCTGCCGATCTCGGGGATTGTCGTTGGATTATTCTTGAACGAGAACGCCGAGGTCCTGGCGGCAACCCGGAAACCGCGTATCTTCGAAAGCACATTGGACAATTCTTCGGCCAGCCCATCAGAGAAATACTCCATGTCTGAGTTCTTGCTTAGATTCGCGAAAGGCAGCACCGCGATCGAATTGATGAACCCGAAGCTTCCCGGCAGGCTGGCTTGCAAAACCTCGGTCGGGTGATCAGTACGCAGCCCGTTTACGGGACGAAGCCCCGCTGTTCCGGGCGGCCGATTCGGCACCGTAATCGCTTCATGGTCAGCGGTCGACGGCCCTTCCAAAAGCGCGGCCCCGTCGTCGAGACAGTAGAGCAAACTGTCATCGTAATAATCTCGCCTGCATTCGGGGCAGCGTTTCATAGGCGGAGGTCTTAGGGCTTAGGACATAGTATCGCTGTTAAGCAAACTGTCGTCGAAATATCTCTCCTGCATCGGGGGAAGCGTTTAATATCAGCTAGCGTGTGTCCCGGTATTATTTAACATCTTTTATCAGAACAACATCGGAAATTGAAGCACCGATCGAGATGGCGAGCACGTTGTCACGGGACCAATCAAAATCGAAAATTCTATTGGCTTTGAAATCCGTTATTTTTCTGGGATCGCCGCCTTCTAGAGGCTGACTCCATATATCGGACGCCTCGTTTTGTTTTGCCACGTAGGTGATCGATTTTCCGTCTGTTGACCACCGAAGCAACGCAGGCAGGCGATGATCCGTATCGAAAACCTTTATCGGATCCCCTCCATCGATAGAAATTATTGCGATCCTTGGCCGGGCGTCGCTCTCCATTGAACATGCGATCAGCTTTCCATCTGGGGAAATTGCGGCTCCGACCGTGCCGGGAGCGCTTATTCGGACCGGTTCGCCGCCGTTGATCGGTACCTTCCAAAGGGTTCTTTGCGCCTGGTACACGACCCACTCTGAAGTCGCACGAGGATTATTTGCCGGCGTTGTGGTCAACCGAATCGGGTTTCGCCCGTCGATATCCATCCTCCAAACGTTCCTGTTGCCCGCACGTTCGGAGACGAAGACAATGTATCGACCGTCGGTAGAAACTGAGTGGTGATAATCCGTCGTCGGGTCGCCGGTCAAGTTTCGTCGATTGTTACCGTCTGCATCCATCATCCATATATCTTCGGCCCCACTCGCAAATGAGTGGTCTAGAAGCTTCTCGTCGTGCGTCCATGCTAACCCGAACGCGCCCTCTGCCCCCGTCGCGGACGCGGTCAACTGTCGGGCCGGTCCCTCAGCTCCACCGGGGACCGTCCAGATATTCGACGTCATGTCGGTCTGCACGCTCACGACGACCGTCGAGTCCGCGCTGAGACTGAAGCTCGCATATCTGTTGAGATCGTTCGTTATCTTTCGCGGCTCGCTGCCGTCGACGGGTAAATACCAAATCTGAAGCGGCTCCGCCCCGACCTGTTTCTCTGCGGCAGAGATTAGGAGACCATCGCCATCTGAGTGCCACGACAATCTTTGGATCTCGTACCAGCGCCGCTGCGTGATCGGACGTTCCGGGCCCCCCGTTGCTGGTACCGTTACCACGTTCCAGAATTCGCCCGCCTCATCGTAATTCTGCGCTATGGATGCGACGACCGTCCCATCCGGCGACCAACTCACGCCCCCGCCGAAAAGGCTGCCGTATGTGTTGGGATTTTTCCTCACACTGAGCACACGTTCATCCGTTCCGTCCGCGTTGGCCGTAATCAGCATGTTGTCGACATCTGTTTTACGGACAAAAGCAAAGCGTTTTCCATCAGGGGAAAAACTGATGGGGCTATTGACCCCTTCTATAACCTTCTTCGGTGCTCCGCCGAGAACGGGCAGTTGATACAGATCGCGATTTAGGGCGGGGCCGCCGCCGCCGTAAGCGTAGTAGAGATAGCTCCCATCGGGCGACATGGTTAGCGCCCAGTAAAAAATATTTTCCGGCGCGTTGAGCCTCACATCACTGCCGGTCCCGATGTGTCGCAACCACAGAGTCCGCTTCGCGCCATCATCCACAACATAGACGACCTGCTTGCCGTCGGGCGAAACCGTCGCGTGCGTTACATTCCCGGTGGTCGTCAGTTTGGTTATCTTGATCTGCTTGAAGTGCTCGACCGAAGTCGGCCGCAATTTGTAATATGCCACGCCTGCACCTGCGACCAACAATGCAAGGCCGATGATGACCGCGACCCACCGCGGGCGGCGGCGGGAAGGTGGTAATGTCGCATGGTTGGGGGACGGCGCTCG
>JAICPV010000153.1 GCA_025929655.1 Pyrinomonadaceae bacterium | reverse complement strand
TCGTCGGCGCTTTTGGAAAAGTTGAAAGAGACATTGCACCCTCGCTTTGCCAGTTCCGTCACTATCGCTTTTCCGATCCCGCGCGTTCCGCCGGTCACGATGGCCGAGCGGCCCTCAAATTGTTTTTGGTTCATATCAGACGTTCAACGCGAGTCGCTGGATCTCGAATAATCTGTTCACGCCGATCTCGCCGAGCTTCAGCATCTCGTCCATCTGGTCGCGGGTGAATGGCTCGCGTTCGGCAGTGCCCTGTATCTCGATGAATCGCCCTGAGCCTGTGCAGACGAGATTCATATCGACCTCGGCGGTCGAATCTTCAACGTACGCAAGGTCGAGAATCGGCGTGCCTTCGATGATTCCGACGCTGACCGCGGCAACCTCGCTTAAGATAGGCGAATTTTTGATCAGGCCGTTCTTTAAGAGTTTTCGGCAGGCCAGAGCAAGAGCAACATACGCGCCGGTTATCGAAGCACAACGCGTGCCGCCGTCCGCCTGAATGACATCACAATCCAGAAAGACCTGGCGTTCGCCGAGCCGACTCGTATCGACTATAGCTCGTAAACTTCTCCCGATCAGGCGCTGTATTTCCTGTGTGCGCCCCGAAGGCCGCTGCGTTTCACGCTGCGTGCGCGTATTAGTCGCACGCGGCAGCATCGCGTACTCGGCAGTGACCCATCCGATCCCTTTGTTCCGCAGAAAAAGCGGAACGCGATCCTCGACCGACGCAGTGCAGATCACCTTCGTCCCGCCGACCTCGATCAAAGCAGAACCTTCAGCATACGGCGAAATATTCGGCGTGATCTTTGTATTGCGGATCTGATCGATCGCTCGGTTGTCTGGTCTTACGAAGGTCATAACATCACAGGCGGAAACACGAGCGATAGCGAGGGTGTTGATCTGCGTCCCCGACACCCTCCCTATCGGTCGGGTTTCTGCCACTCGTCGCCACTGTAAAGCTCGAGAGCTTTCAAGCGCGCCGGCGAAGCTCCCAAAAATCGTTCGGCGACGCGGGCGAAACGCTCCGCGGCGTCGGTCACGTAAAAATGGTCGAGGTCGTCGCACAGTTCACGATCGCCTGCGACCTCGTGCGGATTTTCCAGCCCGCGCTTTTTCAAGAGCTCCACAACTTCGTCCGCCGTCGCTTCGCCTGAATCAACAAGCTTAACATCGGGACCCACGGTTTCCTGAATCACCTCGCGAAGTATGGGGTAATGCGTGCAGCCAAGCACAAGCGCGTTCGGCTGAAACTCGCGCATCTCTTCAAGATACTTCGCGGCGATCGAATATGTTTCGGCTTCGTGCGTCCAACCCTCTTCCGCCAAAGGCACAAAGAGCGGACACGCGGTTTGCATGATCACCGCGTTTTCGCACGCTCGATTGATCGCGACCGCGTACGCCTGGCTCGACACGGTCGCCTCGGTCGCGATCACACCGACCTTCGGATTCTCACATTTCGTTATCTCTATCGCCTTTCTCCCACCGGGCCCGATCACGCCGACCACGTCGATGCCGGTTGCTTCGCGAATCCTCGGCAACGCCAGCGCAGAAGCCGTGTTGCACGCGACGACGAGCAGCTTGATCCCTTTTCGTTTCAGAAACAGCGAATTCTCGATCGCGTAACGCTCGACCGTCGCGAGAGATTTCGTCCCGTACGGTACGCGTGCGGTATCGCCGATGTAAACGAAACGCTCGTTCGGGAGGCGGTCGTGCAGCGCGCGGTAGACCGTAAGGCCGCCGACGCCCGAGTCGAATATTCCGATCGGAAGGCTGTTTTGTGTCATCGCGATGCGAAGATTACAAGACTACACCAGGGCATGTGTTTCGAAAAACAGCGCTATACTTTCGCCATTATGTATCACCGCCGCTGTTCTTTTTTAACCGCCCTTTCGCTCATAATATCCTTCGCCATGATTCCGAATACCGCAAACGCCCAGCGTCCGCAGAAACCTGTTTTGTACGGGAAACATTGGGTCGCCGTCACGGGCAAGCCGCTCGCCGCGACCGCCGGGGCGCGCGTTTTCATGAAGGGAGGAAACGCCGTCGATGCGGCGTGCGCGATGATCGCGGCGACTTCGACAATGTGGGACACGCTTTCATGGGGCGGCGAGACCCAGGCGCTCATTTACAACCCAAAAACCGGGAAAGTGATCGGCATCAACGCGCTCGGCGTCGCACCGACCGGGGCGACCGCGGCATTCTACAAATCGAAAAACATGCAATATCCGCCGGAGTACGGCCCGCTGGCCGCCGTTACGCCTGGGACGCCCGGCGGGATTCTCGTGATGCTCGCCGAATACGGGAAATTGAGTTTGAAGGACGTACTCGAGCCTTCGATCGAGATGGCCGAAGGCTACCCGATGGACGCAGGAACCTCGAACGCGATCGAGCGGCAGAAGTCATGGATCAAAAAATGGAAATACTCGCGCGAAGTCATGCTCCCGAATGCCGGCCAAACTAAAGAAGGACCGGCTGAGGGCGAGATCTTCAAACAGCCGGACCTTGTCGTGACCTTACGAAAGCTTGTCGAAGCGGAGCAGACTGCTCTGAAAGCGGGCAAGAACCGCAAGCAGGCGATCATGGCCGCGTACGAGCGTTTCTATAAGGGCGACATCGCAAAGGAATTTGTCCGCGGCACTCAGGAAGAAGGCGGATTGCTTACGCTGGACGACCTTGCGAAATGGGACGTCAAGATCGAAGAGCCCGTCAAGACGAATTACAAAGGCGTCGACGTTTACAAGCTCAACCTTTGGACGCAGGGGCCGGCGATGCTGCAGGCGCTCAACATCCTCGAGAACTTCGACGTGAAATCGATGGGCTACAACAGCCCGAAATATATCCACACGATATACCAGGCGATGAGCCTCGCATTCGCGGACCGCGACTTCTACTACGGCGACCCGTATTTCGCACCAAGCGAACCCCTCGCCGGCCTTTTGTCGAAGGAATATGCGAAGGAACGCGCCAAACTCATCAGGCCGGATAAAAACGACCCGGAGATCAAGCCGGGAGATCCATATCCATTCCAAACGGGCACGAATCCCTTCGCCGAATTGCTAAGAAATTGGAAGGTGGCGCCATCCGACCGCCAGACACAAGCTCCGCCGGGAATGGGTGTCAGAACCGGGAGCGGTAGCGACCGGATCGATTCGCCGTTCGAGGGCGAATTTCCAGACAAGAGCTTCTACGGCGGCACAACGTCGGTGCAGGCCGCGGACGCGGAAGGCTGGGTCGTTTCGGTGACTCCGAGCGGGGGATGGATCCCCGCTGTGATCGCGGGCCGAACCGGCATCGGATTGAGCCAGCGGGCGCAGAGCTTTGTTACGGATACGGCCGACGGGCCGTTCAACGTCATCGAACCGGGCAAACGCCCGCGCGTGACGCTGACGCCCACGCTGGCATTGAAAGACGGGAAACCCTTTCTCTGCTTTTCCGTTCAGGGGGGTGACAGCCAGGACCAGAATCTGCTTCAGTTTTTTCTCAATACGGTCGAGTTCGGCTTCAACGTCCAGCGCGCGACCGAAGCGCCGAACATCAACAGTTTCCAAATGCGAAGCTCTTTCGGCGCGCACGAGATCCGGCCGGGACGCATCCTGCTTGCGAATTCGACGCCGCAAAACGTCCGCGATGAGCTGACGAAGATGGGTTACACGCTGACGTTTGAGGAACGGACCTCAGGGCCGATAACCGCGATCTATTTTGACAGGAAAAACGGATCGATGTGGGGCGGGGCGAGCACGCATGGCGACGATTACGGCATCGCGTGGTAGCCTTAGCTCTTTTTTCGTGCGGCTTTTACGACAACAAGTGGCTTCTCGACGATCTTTCCCTTGAGCTGCTGCAGGATCTTTTCGACGTTGCGTGCGATCGATGCTTCGGTCCGCAGCGAGTTTATGTATTTGAAGATCTCCTTCTGACGCGAGGGCGTTAATTCGGCAAATGCGATTTTCGCTCTCTTGTCCAATTTGAGAGCCTCCCTCAGGCGGGCGGGCATCGACACCTCGCGCGGACGCGAATCGAACTCTATCTCCACTCTTATCTCGTGACCGATCTTTGCCCCGGATGCTCTTAGCATCTCGCCGTTCACGTAAAGCCTCCATTTGCCCTGAAATTTCACCAGTGTCTGCGTAAAATCCGCGCCGTCGATCGTCCCGTACACCGGGATCGGGCCCTTGTCTTTTCCCGCGCTTTCGAAAAGGCTGTCGAGAACATCGTTCGGCGGATCCACTGCCGGGTTTATCCCGAGTTTGTAAATTTTTGCGGTGAAGATCTGCACGTAAGTTGCCTGAATTACCTTCGCTGGAAATCCCGAAAGTATTATATGCCTATGAAGGAAATTGCGATATTCGATATAGACGGGACGCTTGCCGACATTTCCGCCCGCGAGCATCACGTCCGGCAGCATCCGAAGAATTGGAAGGCGTTTTTCAAGGGAATGGCCGATGACAAGGCCGCCGCGTCGATCGTTCGGTTGTGCAATATTCTCTACGACGCCGGTGTTTACATCATCCTCTGCTCCGGCCGCAATGAAGAGCACCGGCCGCAGACCGAGGCATGGCTCGAACGCGAAGGCGTCAAGTTTCACGAGATCCGTCTTCGCGCGGACGGCGATATGCGCAGCGACGTCGTCGCAAAGCGCGAGATGTTAAGAGGAATAGATAAATCGAAGGTTCTGTTTGTCGTCGAAGACCGCAGCCGCGTCTGCGAGATGTGGCGCGAGGAAGGCCTCACCTGTCTGCAGTGTGCCAAAGGCGATTTTTAGTGAAATACCGAGTTGTAAAGAAGTCATGTTTTTCCCGATAATCTTTGCATCACGCAAGTCGAAAAGGAGGTCAGACAAATGCACGTAGCCAGGACGGAAGTACCGGAAAAGATCAATATTCCCGGGGCAATAGCGCGGCAGGCGCTGGATTTCGGCGATGCCAGCGGATTCGGGACGATGGCCGGTGAGTATTTCTCGCTCGGCGCGGGAACCGATATAGCGCCGCTGCTGAAGGGACTGAAGGGAGATATGTGCCAGTCGCCACATTGGGGCTACCTGATCGAAGGCGATGTGACCGTCAGCTATAAAGACGGAACCGAGGAAGAGATAACAGGGGGCGATCTCTTCTACTGGCCGCCGGGGCACAGTGTAAAGGTCGGCAAGGACGCCGAGGTCATCCTCTTCAGCCCGCAGGCCGAACACTGCGAGGTTGTCGATCATCTAAAGAAGCAATTGGTCGGATGAAATGAAGTATTTGACGAAATTGGATCTATCCGATCCAAGATCTAAAGAGAGATGGTGGAGGCGGCGGGAATCGAACCCGCATCCAAAGGTTGCGACCAGTGAAATCTACACGTTTAGCTCGTTTGCTTGTATCTCGTCCGCGGCAGGTAAGCAATCGAGCGAACCCTGCCGAAGACCAGCCTGACTAACATTTCGGACGCGCCCGCAGGCGGTGAACGTGCCCTAGCTTCGACTGTGTTATGCCCAACGGGGTCGCTCCAAGCTGACTTCCCCGCGGACATCGCTGTGACTAAAGTTAATTAGGCAGCGAGAGCTAATTCTTGATTAGCATTTGTGTTTTGCAAGTTTTGTTAACGAGCTCACCTACAAAAAGCCCGACGTGCATCCAAAGATCTATACAAGCCCCTGTCGAAGCCTGTCGCCCCCATGTCGATCTGGGAATTAGTATTTCGGATTTGAACATCCGCAATCCCAGTTCCCAGATCGGAGCGGTTAGTTTACGAGATTCAGATGAATATTGAAAGCCGAACGTTGGAAGGAACGTTTCCCCGTTACACTCAGTCGGATTCCGAGTTCCCCCACCGCCATCGAGGGGGCTCACCTTTTACCCAGCAGATAAGCAGCAACAGGGTGGTCAACCCGCCTGTTGCAGCGAGAAACGAAACGAGGTCCTCCTCAGGCGGAAATACGAGGACGATCAAGCTGAGGAGAACGACGAAGCCGGCCAGCACTGCCCATCCCTGCCAGGTTCTGGGCGCACCCCATCCCCATCCATAACGCTTCGCGGGAAACCAATATTCATCACGATCGGGCATGTCGGCGTATGAGCCGAGTATAACAGACGACATCTCCCCAACGTCTCTAAGGGCCTCCGGTTTCGCCTGGTGGTGAGCGGTTGGTACCGAATGTGTACCTTCTATGAGCGTTGAAGCAAAGACC
>JAICPV010000298.1 GCA_025929655.1 Pyrinomonadaceae bacterium | reverse complement strand
GTCCCCGACCGTGTCGCGCGATTCTTCGTAAAGCCATTCGGGAATGCCGGACAACTCGAGTGCCCATTCGCGCAGCAGCTTCGAAGGAACAATTTGGCGCGGTTTTCTGCCCGATAGAAAATAAAGCGCCCATGCGGAGTCTTTCGGCGGTGCCTGCTCGAAATAAAAGCGCATCGCCTCGACCTTCTCGTTGGTCTTGTTCGTCTGATCAAGCTCGACGTAAAGTTCGGTGAAGCGTTTCATATCAAACGCGCCATTTCGGCGGCAGCTTGGTTTCCGACTCCTCGTCCATCAAATCCAGCGCGTCGTCACCGACGAATTGAGTTTTCAAGGTGACGGCATTGATGCCGTTCTCGTTAAGCCAGCGAGCGACTTCCTGCGAAAATCCGTGCGTGACGTAAACGGTATCGGCCTCGCTGGCCCGGATCGCCCGATTCAGCTCCGGCCAATCTGCGTGATCGCTGAGCACAAAGCCTCGGTCGATCGCGCGCTGACGACGAGCACCCCGAACCATCATCCAGCCGGACGCGAACCCGGTTGAGTGCGGGCCGAATCTCCGCAGCCACGCGGAGCCTTGGGCCGACGGCGGTGCGACGATCAGCGAACCCGCGAATTCCTTTTTGTTTGTGACATTTCCCGCGTATGTTGTTTTCGGCATTCTAACGCCTGCGTTCCGATACGCGTTGGTTAGCCGCTCGACCGAACCGTGAGTGAAGATCGGGCCGATCGAATCGTCAACGCCGGCGAGCACCCGCTGCGCCTTCCCCAGGGAATAAGCGAACATAACCGAAGCCTTTCCGCGTTCCCGGTTTCGCCGCCACCAGGAATTCATTTCCGCGAAAACCTCGTTTGGGTTGGGCCAGCGGTAAATGGGCAGGCCGAAGGTGGCTTCCGTTATGAAGAAATCGCACTTTATATGTTCAAAGGGCGCGCATGTCGGGTCCGGCGTAAGTTTGTAATCGCCGGAGATGATCCAAACTTCGCCCCTGTATTCCACGCGCACCTGTGCGGAGCCGAGAATGTGCCCGGCTGGATAGAATGAGACTTTCACGCCATTTACCAAACTCGATTTGCCGTAAGGCTGCGATTCGATCTTTGCGTCCGGGTCGAGTCGTATTCGCGCAAGTTCTTCGCCCTCTTTTGCGACGAGGTAGCTTCCGTTTCCTCTATATGCATGATCGGAATGAGCGTGTGTAAGAACTGCACGCTCGACGGGCTTCCACGGGTCGATGTAGAAGTCGCCGCGTTCGCAAAAAAGCCCGCGCGCTGTCAATGTGATCAAACTGTCACGACGCACAGGCTATATTTTACGAACCGTCGCGCATCGTATCGGTTGGCTGACAGACATACTTAGCCGACCATTTACTATGCTAAAATCCAACGCGATGAAATTTGTTTTTAAAGTAGTTTTGTTAGTGGCATTCGCCGGTATTTCGTTTGGTCAGAACCCTTTGGCTCAGAAGATCTATGAGACCGAACGCGCGTTCGAAAAAGCTGTCGCGGAAAAGGGAATGAACGCGGGTTTTATCGAATTCCTCACCGCCGACGGCATCCTTTTTCAGCCGGATGTTTTGAACGGCCGAAAGGCCTGGCAAGAACGCCCGAGATCACCCGCGTCGCTGACCTGGAACCCGATATGGATCGAGGTCTCTTCGAACGGCGCCCTTGCGTACAGCGTCGGAAACGGCGTTTTCAAACCAAAAGGCAAAGACGACACGACGGAATATTATTCGCACTACCTTTCGATCTGGCGGCGTGAGCCGAGCGGTGATTATCGAGCGGTCCTGGACGTGGGGATCGATCATGAAAAGCCTCCTGTTACCGTCACCGAATGGAAGTCGCCGACCGTCAGCGGAAATGAGAAACTGCAAAATTCCGCGGGAGATCATTCCGTTAATTTCTATTCGGCAATCGAATCCGCCGGCTCTGCTAGGGCCTACAAGGCATTCCTCGCAGCGGACGCAATTTTAATGCGCGACGGCCATTTGCCTTTCATCGGAAAGAAAGCAGCGCTCGATCACCTTGACGCCGAAAAACCGCTGATAAAGTTTGCGAAACGAAAAACGTTCAGCGAGGCCGGAGACATTGCGTGGGTGACGAGCGGGTATTCGATCAACGACAAAACTGGGGCGGAGATAGAACGCGGGAATTTCATACAGGTTTGGAAATTGCGTAACGGAAAATGGCAGATCGCGGCGGACGTTCTCGCACCGGTCTTAAAGAAAGAAAAATAAGTGCAAACATCGCAGCCGGCCGCAGGCACACATTTTGAGAAAGCGAAAGAATTGCTCGAACAGGAAGCGGCGGCGATAGCCCGCGCCGGAGAACGGCTTGACCCGGCGAGTGTCGACCGTGCCGTCGAAATGATTCTGAACTGCGCCGGAAAGGTCGTGGCGATGGGCGTTGGTAAATCCGGCGTGATTGCGCAGAAGGCTGCTCAGACATTGACGTCTACCGGGACGGTCGCGATCTGCATTCACCCTTCGGACGCGATGCACGGCAGCCTTGGTGTGATATCGGCCGAAGACGTTGTTTTGGTTTTCAGCAATTCGGGCGAAACGGACGAGCTGGTGTCGATCCAGCCCGCCCTTCGAGCGAGAAACGCGGCCGTGATCGCCATCGTAGGAAATGCGGATTCGACCCTCGCGAAACAGTCGGACGTGTTTCTCGATGCGTCGGTGGATAAGGAGGCTTGTCCGCTGAATTTAGCGCCGACCGCTTCGACGACCGTCGCTTTGGCGATCGGAGATGCGCTCGCGATGGCGGTAATGGCCGCGCGCGGTGTGACGCAGGAAGATTTTGCCGCGAACCATCCAGGAGGGCGTCTTGGGAAAAGGCTGACGATCAAAGTAAAGGACCTGATGCATGAGAGTCCCGATGTTTCGCCGAACGACGGATGGCTCTCCGTTGTAAAAGCCCTCTCGAATGCGTCGCTCGGGGCGGTGAACGTGGTCGACAACGACAGCAGCCTTTTGGGAATCGTAACGGACGGCGATCTAAGGCGGACGATCGAAAAGGTCGGGACAGAGCAGTTGAATATTCTGACGGCGGAAAACATGATGACCCGATCGCCAGTCACTGCTTCAACTGAAATGCTTGCCTTCGAAGCTCTCCGATTGATGGAAGACCGTCCGCGCCAGATCTCGGTGCTGCCGGTGGTCGATGGTGAAATGAAATGCGTGGGACTCTTGCGGCTGCACGATATTGTCAGGAGTGGTTTGTAGAATGAGATATTGTTTTGGTCTTACCCTGCTGTTTCTCCTCGCTCTAAATGCATTCAGTCAAAAATCGGAGATCGCGCTGACCGTAAGCGAACAATTTGTGGATGCCGCGATCGATGCCGTGCTGTCGAAAGGCGAGCCGCCGACCGTCGCCCTCAAAACGAACGCCGGCGATGCGAACTGCCGCGAAGCAGTTACTTTGCTCCGAGAACTGAACGGCGTTCGCAGTGCAGTTCGTTTTCGCGACGGGAAGATAATCGTGCCGATCGCATTCCGTGGGACCTACCGGCCGCCGCTGATCGGCTGTGTCGATTTTTCCGGAACCGCGGAAGCCGTTGTCGAACCCCAATTTGATGCAGAAGGCCAGCGTGTTATCGCTAGATCGAAATTGACCAACGTTTCGCTAAACGGGACCGGCGGGATCGGCGGCGCACTGATGGCGAAACTGATGCAGTCGTCGATCGATGAAAAGATAAACCCGGTTGAGCTGATCCGGTTAGATAAACTCTCCTTCCTGTTTCCGATTCAAAACACGGGAGCGCTTAAGCTGAATGCCGTCGGGTTCCGATACTCCGTGCAGACCGGAAGTGTAACGTTTTATATCCCTTACGAATTCGTCCGAAGCTGAAACGTACGTTTTGGTAGGTCGAAAGCGTTGGAACACACGTTTTCGTCTCAAAATCCTTTCAGAATCGGTATAAATTAGGGTTTTTAGCTTTGGTACGTACATTGCTTTAGCAATTGCGGGCCATTATGTTTGGCAGTAATACGGAAAGGGGAAGCAGAT
>JAICPV010000372.1 GCA_025929655.1 Pyrinomonadaceae bacterium | reverse complement strand
TGCGCCTGCGGAACGCTGTCCTGCTGCAGCATCCACACCGCGAAGCGTTCGTACTGCGCCGGGTTCACCAGGGCGAGCACGTCCTTGATGTTCTTTATTTGGTAGACGAGCATCCCGATGCCCGCGGCCTGTACGACGAGGGCCATGCGGAGGAGCCAATGTCCGGCTCGCCGCATCTTCTCGTCACCCGAGTTGATGTCTTTCGCGAAGGCAACGGCCGAAAGAACGAGCAGCAACGCGGCCGCGACGATGAGCCAGCCGACATAAGGGATATCGGCCCGAAGCGCGAGCGACATGCGCGAAGTGCCGACAAACGTCGACGCGGTGTACGTCCCGAACGTCGCGGGAGCGAACACACTGAACTTACTTATCGTCGCGAAAACCGCTAGCGTAAAGATACTTGTCCAGATCGCCATCTTCTCGACCTTCAACCCATCTTTGAGCAGGTACAGAACCGCGACCGCAAAACAGACGAGCGCGACGCCGTAGCTGATCGACGCGATACCGACATGTATCGGACGCCAATACGAATCGAGCACCGGCGGAAGATCGATAAACTCGCTGCCGATAAATCTGGCGAGAACCAGGATGATCGCCGCGAGCGGCAGTGATAGGGCGGCGATCAGCCTGAAGTGGTCGCGCCGCATTATCAGAAGTGTCGTGATGCCGGCACCGAAGGCGAACGCCAGGCTGAGGTCGTAAAGATTTGCGAACGGCACATAGCGAAACGCCCACGGCATATCCGCCGCGGTGCGGCCCTGCTGAATAAAGATGTCCAGCTCACGGTCGTATGCGGCGACCCATCGAACAAGCCAACTCGACAGATTGAAGAAGACTCCGAGTGTCGCGGCCCATAGCCCGAGGCGTTCGGCAAAGCGGAACGGCGCGTAAAAGTTTGTAAGATAAAAGACCGCGGCGATCAGGTATGAAGCGAGCGCCAACATCATCAGCGCGCCGTCTGAAATAAACCGGTCCGGGCCTGACCCTAGTCGCGCGAAAACCAACAGCAGAGAACCTCCGATGGCGATCGCGGCCGGCAGATAAGAACTGAATGTCCCGATCGTGGTCTCGTCTTTCTTCTCTTCCGCAGCGACCAGCGGCTGATTCAAGATCTCCTGATTCATGATTTCTCCTTTATGGCGGCACCGCCGCTTAGCTCGCTCGCAAAGCGGCGAAATTTATCTTCGAATGCATTCTGGTTCCGGTTTGTGTTTCCCGCCGTGGTGATCGTGTGCCGGTCGCCCTCCTGTCCGTCGATGACGATCCAGACGCGTTGATGCGAAAAGAAAAATACAGCGACGAGCGTAAGGAAGAGAAGCACGAATCCAATATAGACGACGTTCGAGCCCGGATCGCGCTGGACGGACAGGATGTGCCGGTCCGAGACCTTTTCGAAATCCGTCAGGCGATACGTATATCCTGCGACCGGTTTCCCGGCGACGGGAATATTCGCCATTTGCGGACCGAAGGCGTACGCGGTCTCCACCGATCCGCCGGGCGGAACGACCTGAAGCACCGCGGCAGGATTCGGGTATGCACTCGTGTCCTCGTTCGGGTCTTCGGGACCGATCCGGAAGTTTCCTCGAAACTCCGAGAACCGGAGCATTGTCCCGTCGGGCAGCGTGGCGGATCCGTTCCTCTCGATCTTAACTTCCTGCGGCGCCGACCCGTCGGCCGGAGTCGCAGTGACCGTGATATTCCGAGCACGACCCGTCGACACGAAGCTCGCCTGGAAGAATCGGTAGCCTCGATAATCGAAGGGGCGGTTCATCTGTGCAATACCGGAATAGGTTTGGCCTTCGTCGGTGATATTGAAGCGCGTGATCCAGTCGAGCGTATTCGCGGCGGTGATCGGGCCTTCGTCACGGATCAGCTTTTGCTCGATGTCCGTGAACGTGACTTCGAACGGAAGCTTTTTGGTCACTTCGCTGACGCGGTCCAGATCGACGACCGTCTCGTGAATGAGGTTCGAGGTCTCACCTGGTCCGAGCGGCAGATTGCCGGTCGTTCCAAGCTGCGCCGTAAGGAAACCGCCGAGAAAGATCGTCAGCAGGCCGACGTGCACGGCATAAGCACCGAGGCGATTCCAGACGCCGGACTCCGCGAGGATGTAAGTTCGGCCGCCCTTTTCCGAGACGTGCATCCGCCGCCATCCGAAACTCCTGAGCAGCGACTCGGCCCGTGTCTTGATCGTTTCGCGCGTCCCGGTCAATTCGAATGCGGCCGATTGTTTCTGGTCAGTAAGCCATCGCAGCGGAACCATCACCTGCGGCTTAGACACGAACAGCCAGGTCCTCGGAAAGCGGTCGATCGATGCGAGGATGATGTTCAGCGAAAGCAGGCAGAGTAGGGCATTGAAATACCAGGCATGATAGATATTGAAAAATCCGAGCTTGCCGTATAGCAGCCGTTGCGACGGTGTAAGCGCCGAGTAGTAGTTTTCAAAACCATCGACATTCTGCTGCATGACGAGCATTCCGATAAGACACGCGAGTCCGAGCAGACATAGAAGCACGACGCCGAGTCGGACAGAGCATACGAACCAGAGAAGCTTCGACACGACCGACTCGCTTCGTTTCTTCGCCGGAAGACCTACCTGCGGGATTATTTTTTCTTCAAGAGTGGACATAGTTATCCGTAGAAAGTTGCCAGAGGGTTCGGCAATAGTCGTGCCTGTTTATATTTTCAGAGGATGTTGTAATTTTCAACCCGAAACGGCATCGGCACGCAGAAAGAGCTCGACGCTACCGTGAAGTAACCCGTTGTGAGCGCGGATAATTTCACACACCGTAACAATCGCAACAGACATTTTCATGTGACGGCTGTCACAGTTAAAGGACGTCATGTGAAATATGATTCGATTAAGAATTCGCGACGCGCCCGGTACCTCAATGGACAGACACTCTGCTAATACGAAAATGTCGGTCCGTGCGGTCATCACGGGGCTTTTCTTTTGTGCGGTCGCCGTACTCCTTCTCTATTCCGAATTTTCGGAGACGGTCCTGTCGCAAACGCGGAGGAGACCCGCCGCACGGCGTCCCGCGCAGCCGCCCAAGTACTCGAACTTTCCGCACGATATTAAAGCGCACCAGATGGAGTGCAGCTCATGTCATAAATTCCCGTCCGACAACTGGAACAAGGTCCGCACGGGTGACTCCGCATTTCCTGACATCACCGAGTACCCTAAACACGAGTCGTGCTTGAGCTGTCACCGGCAGCAATTCTTTCGCGGGGCTCGGCCGGTCATCTGTTCGATCTGTCAT
>JAICPV010000167.1 GCA_025929655.1 Pyrinomonadaceae bacterium | reverse complement strand
ATTGCGGCACTCATTTTGAGAAGCGGCAGAAAGTGAGCGATGAGCCGATGAAAGTTTGTGAAGATTGCGGCGGGACGGTCGAAAAGCAATGGTCACGTACCGGTTTTCAGTTCAAAGGTGAAGGCTGGTACGTTACGGATTATGGCGGCAAAAAGGACACGGGCAAGAGCGAGCCCGAAAAAAGTAGTTCCGCCGAATCAACCACATCGTCGGACGGTGCATCCAAACCAAAAAGCGATACCGCAGCGAAGACCGATACGTCAAAGAAGTAAATGAACCGCATACTTTCGAAAATTCTCGCAGCTTTTCTCAGCTTTGCGGTGTTTTCGTGCGTGGTTTTCGGCCAATCCCGCTACAGTCAACGCGGGAGTGGCGACGACGAAGGCGTGACCCTGAGCGTCACGGCGTGGCGCACAGACAAGAAGACCGATCCGATCCGCCCCGAGAATATTTTTCTTTACGAGAACGGTATTGAACAACGGGTAAAGAATTTTAGTTACGACCCATCGCCCTCGAAGATCGTGCTTCTATTCGACAATTCCAAGACAGTCCCGATCGATCTGGAAAAAATGAAAAAGGCCGCGATGGAGTTCATTTACGAGATCTTCGACGGGGACCAGGTCTTCGTTCTCGGATACGATGAAAAGCCTGAGATCGTCCAGGAATGGACCGACGACGCGAAGAAGATGGAAGCCGCGGTCGCCAACTTTCGGAAGAAAGGCGACCCAAATCTTTTCGATGCGCTTGTGGGAGCAATGAACGAGGTTCTGTTGCCGCTGATGCCCGGAACGCGGAAGACCGCGATCGTAATTATCGGCGACGGCCTCGACCGCAACAGCGACGCGAAGTTCGACGATGTTCTGGGAGCGCTTCAAAGCCACAATATAACCGTGTATGCCCTTCAGGTTCCTGACCGGACCGGCGGCGCGTACAAACGCGATAAGCCAAAGGCCACCGCCACAATTAAACAGCTAACAGAAGGCACCGGCGGCCGGATCTTTCCGTTCGCCGAGGCGCAGGAAGCCGCGAAAACGATCTGCGATGAAATGCGTCGGAATCGTTATTTACTTTCATACATGCCGCTGAATACTTCAACGTTCGACGCACGCCGTGTATTTGTTTTGGGAAGCGATGGTATAGCCCTGCGCACGAAGACCGCCCAGCCACCCAACGTTAAGTAACTATTTCCCCTTTTGTGATAAACTCGTCCGTGCATCTACTGCACCCGAGGAGCCTTTTTACACCTTGAGCGATTCCCGAAACAATCCGCCGCCCGACGATTGGGAAAAAACGCGCGCCAATATCAATATTCCGACGTCTGATGAAAGCGGACCCTCGGATTGGGACAAGACCAATTACAATTACCCTAAGCAGCCCGCTGCCGATGAATGGGGCAAGACCGTAATGAATATCAAGCCGATCAACACAAGCGGCTCAGATTACGGCAAAACGATCTTCCCCGGCGCGGGTAAACAGCCAGACGGAGACTGGGCAGCGACGCGGGCAAACATCAACGTGCCGGACGCCGATTTCGGCGCGGCACCGGCCGATTCGGGCGGCTACGGCAAGACGACGCCGTATTTTCAATTACCCGAAGCCGAAAAGGCGAAGTACCAGCAGCTTCCGCCGACACCGGCTGAGCAGGCTGCTAAAGAAGCACAGGAGAAAAAGGAAAAGGGCGGAATTCCGGGTTGGGTGTGGGTGCTCACAGGCGGCCTCGTGATCTTCTTTTTCTTTGTGGTCGTGCTCGCGGTGGTCGGGTTCTTCTTCCTCTGGGGCGGCTCCACATACGAAGCGACAGTGAAAAGTGCGCCGCCGGGCAGCACGGTATACGTCGACGACGTTCAGTGGGGCGTCACCAACGAAGACGGCACGATCAGGCTTCAGAATTTGCGCGCCGGACGCAAGACGGTGAAGATCACACACCCGAATTTCACCTGCGAACCGCGCGAAGTCACAGGCGGAAATGGCGTAACGCCCGAACCGATCATCGCACGCTGCCAGGCGGTCGCATTAAAACAGGGCGAAACCTGTGAATCATTCCAGCCGGGCGAATTCGACAAGGCCGAACGCTGCTACAACAAAGCGTTGGATGACCTGCCGGACCCGTTCACGGACGAGCAGCTCGTCCAGGCTCTGAACATCCTGATCATTAATTTTGAGTCTAATAAATTCGACGTGCCGCCGGAGCGCCTCGCAGCCTTGCAGAAAGGCGCCACTTTTATCAAAAAACTTCAAACACGCGAACCGGGTACGATATTGGAGGTTGGCGGCCATACGGACAGTGTAGGCCCCGATGCGTCCAATCAAACGCTATCGGACAATCGAGCGAACGCGGTTAAAACGATTCTAGTAAGGTTTGGAGTTAACGCCGCAGGATTGCAAACACGCGGTTATGGCGAGACGCAGCCGAAGTTCGACAACAATACAGAGCAAGGAAAGTTTCTTAACCGGCGTATTCAGTATTCGATCGTGAAGCGATAGCGGTCACGCGGCAAGTGCAGACTTCAGTTTCTTGAGGAACTTCTTGTCTCGAAGGATCTCCTCTTTAAGTTCCCCTCGCGCGGCTTCATTGCTGCGACCCTCTATAAAACTGCGCAACGCTTCGTTCATTAACGTCTGGTAACCGACGCCTTCTTTCTCGCCGATATCTTTGAAGGTTTTGACGATGTCGGCATCGAAGTATATCGTTACGCGGTTTTTCCTTACGCCGCGAGCCTTTGCGATGCGAGCTTTTAAGTCCTCGCGTTCCTTTCCTTTGAGAATCTTGTGGTGTTTGAAAAATTCTTCCCTGCTCGCGTAGACTTCGTCGGAGTAATCATCAAGTTCTTTTTCTTTGTTCCTCATAGTCGTTCACCATCCACCTTTCTGCGTGCCGCGCAGTTATTAAATGGATGTCCTCGTCACGGAATGTGATAACGACGCAAATTAGACCATACTCAGACGATCGCGCAATGATCTTCCATCGTTCTTCAGAGTCATTGTGATCAAAGTCCTCAATATAGATCGCATGCGGATCGTCAAAAACATCGTCGATCCTTGCAAAGTCGATTCGATGATCTTTGATAACTTGTCGGCGTTTTCGTTCATCCCAAGTGGCCATAGACATTATACATATATTGTGTATGTATGTAAATGATCTTATACAGCGACCGGAGCGGCGATCTTACCCCAGGACTGATAATTCTCCAGGTTCAAATTCTCAAATTTGAAATTGAGCAGACCGTCGAGGCCACTTAGGTTCTCGGCGTTTTGTATTTGAAGGGTCGGCAGAGTTAAGGGATCCCGGGAAAGCAGTTCGTTGACCTGGTTGAGATGGTTGGAGTAAATGTGAAGATCGCCGAATGTGTGGATGAATTCGCCGACCTTCAGGTCGCAAACGTGCGCGATCAGATGTGTCAGTAACGCGTAGCTTGAAATGTTGAACGGTACCCCAAGGAAAGCGTCGGCCGAACGTTGATAAAGCTGGCAATGCAGCGTCTCGCCGTTGTCTACCTTGAACTGAAAAAGAGTATGGCAGGGCGGAAGGGCGACTTCGTCGCATGTTTCCGGATTCCAGCCTGTCACGATCAGGCGGCGTGAATTCGGATTCGTTTCGATCTCGTTGACCAGCCGCGCGATCTGATCGACGCCGTTCATTTTGGGATAGTCGCCACCGAACGAACGCCAAAGGTAGCCATAAACCGGGCCAAGGTCGCCATCGCTTCTGCCAAACCTCGCCGTCTGTTCTTCCGTCGCCCATTCCTGCCATATATCGACGCCGCGGGCGCGCAGGTCCGCTTCGTCCGTCGAGCCACTCAGGAACCAGAACAGTTCCTCTGCGACCCAGCGGAACGGTATTTTTTTCGTCGTTACGATGGGGAAACCCGATCGCAGGTCGAAACGCGTCTGGTAGCCAAATGTCGAGATCGTCCCGACGCCGGTTCGGTCCTCGTGCCGCGTGCCGTTTTCAAGTATGTGTCGGAGTAGATCGTGGTATTGGCGCATTCGTTTTTACTCGTCGTAAATTGTGTTGCTTGTGGCGAAAAAAATACGTTTAGCGGTGCCGTCGCGAAGATCAATATTCCATTGGCTGAAGAGACCATGTATTTCGGAATCCGGCAGTTCCGTCTCGTCGGTCTTGGAGTTCTTACGAATGCTTTCATTTTTTTTATCGGATCCATCGAATTCCTCGTATGCTTTCCTGAATAGGTCTGAAAGGGCGTTTGCGCCGGACGGATCCAGTCCCGGCGTTGTCGTAATGTGAATCCCGGAAGTCCAATCAATGCCTTCTTTCCCGAAACGCTTGGAAATATAGTGTCGTTCAGCGATCTTTCGGGTTTTCAAATCGCAACGTTCAAATAGGATCGCGGTAGCAGGAGAGTCGCCATCTCCGGAAAGTATTCTGGGAAAATCTTGAACTGCCATATACGTAATTTGTCGATTATTTGGCTAAAAGTTACCATAATCCACTTATGCCGGAGAAACTCGAAGTTAGTTTCAACAGTCCTCAATGCGGTTGGATGTCGATCGGGTTCACCGACGGCGTCAACGAATTTCACACGACGACCGCACACGCCCCGCATGCGGCGGCGTTGCCCGAATTGATGCGGATCTTGACCGCGTTGGCGAACAAAGGCGGAAACCCGAACGATAGGGAGGGTGTAATTTCTAGCGAATATGTCCTGCGGTGGAATCGAGATCCCGAAGAGTATGATTTCCGATTCGTCCGCAGCGGCGAAAATGTGCTTATCGAGATCTATCAATATCCGACCGAGGACCGAGAAAGCGAGGAGCGAGAGCTTGTTTACTCACACACCGGCCCGCTGAAGGAAACGATCGACGCGTTCGCGGTAACATTCGAACAACTCTATCAGGACCGCGACACGGACGAATTCGAATTCAACTGGCGGCAGTCGTTCCCGTTAAAGGAGTACGAGGAATTTAAGGAAAGAATAAAACGCGGATGAACGCGGATAGGGCGGATTTGCACGGATCTGAGCAGCAATATGTCTTTCAGATCCGCGCGGATCCACTTTATCAGCGAAATCCGCGTTCGATTGATTTGAATGAAAGAGAGACTTTTGGATTTATTGGCATGCCCAAAATGCGGCGGCGATATTTTGCTCGCGTATGCCTCTAAATACGACGGCAGCGAGATCATGGAGGGAGTACTTTCATGCAAGAAATGCTCGCGCGAATACAAGGTCTTGCGAGGCGTGCCTCGCTTTGCCGATCTGGGAAAGATAGAGGCAGACAAGGCAGAGACCGCCGAAAATTTCGGCTGGCAGTGGACCAATTTCACACAGGAAGATCCGAAGTATAACGATCAATTCCTCGGCTGGCTGCAGCCTGTTACTCCAGAATTCTTCGAAGGCAAGATCGTACTTGAAGGCGGCTGCGGCAAAGGCAGGCACACCAAGCTCGCCGCCGCATGGAGGGCGAAAGAGGTCGTCGGGATCGACCTCGGTGATGGCGTGGAATCGGCGTTCAAAGCTACGAAGCAGCTAAAGAATGTACATATCGTGCAAGGCGATATCTTCAAGCTGCCGTTCAAACGAGCATTCGACTACGCGTTCTCTATCGGCGTTTTGCATCACACGCCCGATCCGAAAAAGGCGTTTATTTCGCTAGCCGGAAAAGTAAAAAAAGGTGGACACATTTCGGCATGGGTTTACGGCGCGGAGAACAACGAATGGATCCAAAAGTACGTGAATCCGGTCCGCGAAGGCTTCACCTCGAAGATCAGCCAACCGGTACTTTACCAGCTATCGAAACTGCCGACACTGAGCGTTTTTCTCTCCACGAAACTCGTCTACCGCCCCGCGAACATCATCGCCAAACCGATCGCGAAACGACTATTCTATAACGATTATCTCAATCACCTGGGCACCTTCGGCTGGCGCGAGCAGCAT
>JAICPV010000197.1 GCA_025929655.1 Pyrinomonadaceae bacterium | reverse complement strand
TGGGGCGGTGATTGTAACCTCCCGCACCTACCGCTTCGAAACAAAACTAAAAAAGTGAAAAAGCCGAGAAACCTCGCAGCTCTTTCACTTTTTCACTGTTTCACTTTTCGACCTTATCTATTCTGTCCCATCGGCCTGTTGCCGGTATTCATCGGCCGCTGCTGACGGAAACGGCGGCGATTGCGCTTACGTGCGTTTGCCGATTTCAATTTCGCCTTTTGTCCCGGCGGGATAAAGTGTGCGTGCTTCTTGAGGTCTTTAATGATCTCTTCGGAGATGACCTTTCGCTTGAATCGGCGCAGCGCCGATTCGATCGATTCGTTCGTATTAACTGTAATAAAAGCCATTTATCGCATCACCTCCTTTCGGCCGAAATCTAGGAGCAAACTGCCCGTCCAAGGGCAAACAAATATTAAACAATTTCTCCGGGGCAAAATCAACCCGGCCACTCTCGTCGATAACCGGCACGCGCGTTTATCTTTGCGTTCTTTGGGTCATTGCTTCGTGATCTTTGTGGTAAATACGCTTTCTTAACACAAAGAACTCAAGGGGATACCTCAAAGCACGCAAATGATTTTCAGGCCGACCAATAATGGTCTGGTCACCTTGCGTTGCGGCCAACGAAAAGACTCCGTATCATAGCGCACGAGTATGACGCCGGAAATGATCAACGAGGCCCGCGAGCGGATCTCACCTTATGTTAAACGAACGCCGCTGGAGCGGAGCGAGACGCTCAGCGCCCGTCTCGGCACGAACGTTTACGTCAAATACGAGCTGTTTCAAAAGACCGGCTCGTTCAAGCCCCGAGGTGCTTTCAACAAGATCCTTTCCCTGACAAACCAGCAGCGGCGAAACGGTGTTGTCGCGGTCAGCGGCGGAAATCATGCCCAGGGCGTCGCGTACGCGGCAAAAACATTGGGCGTGGACGCTGTGATCTGCATGCCTGAAAACACGCCGCAGAGCTATCTCGACGCGACGCGCGGATACGGCGCGACAGCCGATCTGAAGTCGAATATTGCCGACGCTTTCGCGGCGGTTGAGGAATATGAAAAAGAGGGCCGGACTTTGGTGCATCCCTTCGACGACCCGCTTGTGATCGCCGGGCAGGGAACGATCGGCGCCGAGATCCTCGAAGATTGCCCGCAGGTCACTGACGTTTTTGCAAGCATTGGCGGCGGCGGGATGGCCGGAGGGGTTGCGGTAGCGGTCAAAAATACAAAACGGAAAACGCGGTTTTGGGGTGTTGAGACCATCGGCGCCGACGCGATGTCAAAGGCTCTTGAAGCGGGCAAACCGGTCACGCTTCCGGCTATCACATCGATCGCTAAAACCCTCGGCGCCCCCGCGGTAAGCGACCGTACTCTGAAGCTAATTCAGGACCTTTTCGAAAGCGTCACGGTCGTCACCGATACCGAAGCTACACACGCACTCGACTTCATCGCGGAGCGGCTAAAGGTCGTCCCAGAGCCAGCGTCATCATGCAATCTAGCGGCGGCCGAGAAGTTAAAAGACAATTTCGGCCCCGATTCCCACGTGGTCATTATCCTTTGCGGCGGAAACGCTTCGCTGGCCGATATTGCTAATTACCCACGTTAAACAACAGCGGGCCGAATACGAAATCGTTAACCGATACACGATACGGGAAGCCAAACCGTACGCATATCGTCCGTTTTTAAGTCAATTTGAACGGTACGGCGCTTGCATAAATTTGGACGTATTGAAACGAGTATAGGGAGGCTTTCTATGCGTTCAGATCCCAGAACCATATTAATTACATTTTTTTCGCTCTTGCTGGTGCTCGCCGTTGGCGGTCTCAGTGAGATAACCGCCCAAGGCAAAGGCCGCGGAAACGGAGGCGATAAGCGTGGGGGTGGACAACCACAAGCACAGCGCCAGGCTCCGCAACAGGTCCAGCGAGAACAACGGCAACAACCGCAGATGAGGCAGCAGGCTCAGAGGCCTCAGCCGCAAATGAGGCAGCAGCGACCCCAGATGCAGATGCAGAGGCAGATGCCGCAGATGAGGCAAATGCAGCGGCAGCAAGCTCAGCGCCCTCAGATTCAACACCAGCAACGTCAGATGCCTCAGTGGAATCGACAAGCGCAGCGGCAGGCTCCTCAGGTCCAGCGTCAGCAGCGGCAAATGCCCCAAATGAACCGCCAGGCTCAGCGGTGGGAGCGCCCGCAGCAGCAGCGTGTGGATAGGGGACAGCAGCAGCGGCAGCGTATCGACAGATCGCCGCAGGAACGACAACAGAATGTCGATCGCGGCAGGTTTGCTCGATCACAGCAGCGCGTACAACGTGAACGCCCAAGCATTATGCGGGTTCCGCAGCGAACAGACCGCGGCCGAAACAACGCGAAACTTGACAACCGTTCTGCCGATATTCGGCAGCGAGGGCGGCAGCAGGCTGATGTTCAACAGCAGCGCGGCAACGGCCGGGCTTCGCGTCTCGACGACCGACAGGCTCAATCGATGATCCAGGACCGTCGCGGCCGGGGACGTCAGGCAGACGACGGCGTTTTGAGTTCATCTATCGACCGCCGCGGCAGCGGACGATCGAACAGGGACGGCAACTTAACGGATGGCGGTGCGTTTACGGCACAGAGTGGTGATTTCCGAGCCTTCAGGGGCCGGGGCAATCGTCAGATCGACCCGTCGGACGTCGACATCAGTGGCTTCCGCGATCAGTATCGTGCGTGGCGCGATCAGGCGCAGAATGAAGGCTGGGCATTCAACGAAAACGATTTTCGAACGAATGTCTACGAATATCGGCAGCGTGAAGCCTGGCGGGACGATCTTCTTCGATCGGTGATCAATATAAACATCGGTTACCCGAACGATTACCTTTATATCGCTCCGCCGCAGTATCCAGACTATTACGGGATCAATTACGAGCCGTGGTATTACAACATTGGCTACACATATTACGACCCGTTCTATAGCGGCTTTTACGTACAGCCCTATTACATGGCTTACCGGCCATACGATTATTACTACTCGTCGTACTTTTACGACGATCCGTATTATTTCGACGATCCGTACGATGACTATGTAACGTATCGTATTTTCGCTTCGTCGTCATCGGGAATTGGTGGTTTCGTAACGAGGCTTCTTGGTGGGCTGCTTGCGTATGGCTACGATCAGGGATACCGGGACGGACTGCTTGCACGGCAGGCGGGTTATGATTATACGGAAGTTTATTACGATCCGTATTCCTACTACTATGAGGAACCGTCGTATCAAACCGTTTCGACATATCAGCCGTATTTCTACAGCTCGTATGAAGATCGGCATTGTCTGAGTGAAGGTTATTCGCTTGGATACGAGGATGCATTTTACGGCGAGAATGACGATTACGATCCGTACTACGGCGAAACTAACATTAATATCGTTAGCCTTTACGTAGGCACGACGTATCAAATTAACGTCTAAGACTTGGTGATTTCTCACTCCATCGGCCGGGGCAAGTTCCCGGCCTTTTTTTATTTTATTGACGCACGCGTCACCGAGTGAAATAATCGTTATCAATTCACCACCGGTCGCTTGAGCTGTTTAGAGACGATCTCCCAAAAGGATGGACTCGATCAACGAAGCCCCCGAATTCTTCTCGATTGAAGACAATTTTGCGCGCTACGCTCCCGAAGGTGATGCCACGCTCGAGACTGCCGTCGAGATGATTTCCAGCGTGATCGAATTTGCGCGTAAAAATGGGATCCCGGGATTGCTCGTCGACGCCCGTGGGCTGCACGGTTTCCCGCATCCTAGCGTGGTCGACCGGTATTGGTTCGTGAGGGAATGGTCTTCGCGCGCCGCCGGACAAGTCGTGCTCGCGATGGTGCAGCGGCCGGAGATGATCGATGCGGACCAGATCGGCGTCACGATGGCGTCGAACGCCGGGCTCACCGCAAACGTTTTCGACAACGACGCGGACGCCCGCCGGTGGCTGCTTGAAAATATCTGATTTTCGCTCGCGACATTTGCAAAAACGCTCGACAACGGAGCGGACACTCGCTACAATTCTAGCTGCGTTCATTCTTCACCGGAAAAATGCGAAAACCAAACGAAAGCCTCGACGATTACGTCGTGAAGGCACCTGAATCACCGGCGGAGCCTCCGCGGCCCGTCTCGCTGCGCCTGACCGGAGAGGTCGAAGTGCTCAAACCCCTCGCGCGGTGGGAGAGTCCCGCAAAGCTCGTCAGAACCGTGGAGGAACCTTATCTTCCTTCCGCCCGGCAGCGTCTTTCCTGGTTCCACCGCTCGCTCGCCGTGAGTGGCGCGCTGGCAATGGCGACGCTCATATTGGGCAGCGCAATTTTTATCGGGGTCTCGGATCAGCCTGCCGAAGATATCGTCGCCGTCGCAGAGAATTCAGCGGAGGCCGCCGATCCTGGGTCTGACCGCCGTATAATGCCGAGCGATGAGCCACTGGATTCAAATATATTTACCTCGCCCGGGTCGGGATCGGATGCCGGAGGTGTCCAGAGGACCGGGATTCGTGTAATACGCGCTAACTCCACTCGTTTGAAACGGCAGGCATCTACGAGGCCGATTCTTCGTCGCGCGGCTGCCCGTCCGCGGCGGCCGTCTGCGAATCCGCTGCATTTTGTATCAAGATTTGTTCCAACTACGCTCGTGATCTATGTCGAAGACGGCCTGGTGAGGTCACGCACCGAGCCGTGGCTTTTCGGCGACCCCAAATAGCCGTCCTTATTTTTCGATTGAAGGTTCTGGCTGGCGGCTAAAAATACAACGACTTTCCCCAGTTCGATCTTGGCCCTCTCCAGGAATACGAACGCAATGAACAAAATTGTTCCGTCCTTCTTCGGGAGCTTGTGAGAAACCGACGAGCTGTTTCACGAGACTTAAGTTTTCGAGAGTGAGGTTCCCCGTGAATTCTATCGACAGCACAATTCTGTTGTCTAATGAGTTTCGATGTGTTAAATCTAACCTCAAGTAAATTCTAGGTTTTCATTCCGATCAGTATCAGGTAAAGAAATAATGGAAAGGGAAGTGGCTGTGAATGGCGCCGCTAAACATCAGGCTGTCGTTTATGCGGGTGATTACGTTAATAAGATAAGCGGCGAGCAGATCGAGCGCGAGTGTAAGAACAGGCTGAGCGAAGGGTGCGAGGAACTTGTTCTGAACTTTTCGCGGACCGAGCTGGTGAACAGCGTGGGCGTCTCAATTTTGCTGGGAATAATCGACACGGCCAGCAGCCGCGGTGCGAAGGTCGTTTTCATGGACGTCAAGGAATCGACCGTCGAGCTTTTCGATATGCTGGGCGTTTCGAAACACGTGGAGATCGCGAGCTGAGGTCTGCTTTG
>JAICPV010000562.1 GCA_025929655.1 Pyrinomonadaceae bacterium | reverse complement strand
TCCGCAGAAGGAACCGGCCGCGAGCGCAGCCGATATCCAAAAGCAGCGGCCGCGACGGATCGGTAAAAACGCCGTCGATCTCGATCGGTCTTGGCGCCTGTCGATAGAAAGGAGCGAGCGGATTTACGTGTTGATGTACCCTGACTCGCGGCATTCAAACAATATTCAACGTGATCAGGATGCTGAAAACGCACGCTGCTAGATAAAGTCCGAGCGCACCCAGCCCGGCCAACTCAACCGACCTGCCCGCGACCCGCGGATCAACCGTTTCATCGAAAGGGATCTGAATGAAGCCATAAACCGCACCGGCGATGAAACCGCCGATATGGCCGAAATTGTCGATCACCTGATACAGAACGAGTCCGAAAATAAGGATGAAGCCGATGTTTACGAGAAGGCTTTTTCGAAATTCGTATGAGATGAAACTGCGTCGGCGGAAAGCGTAAACGGCGAGGTACGAGATCAATCCGACGATCCCTCCCGAGGCACCGACCGAGGACCCTTCCGGAGCGAATGCGAAACTGAGAAATCCGCCGCCGAGCGCCGAGAGCACGAAAACGATCGCCAGATGCGCCCGGTTCGACAGCTCCTCGAAGATCCGCCCGAAACTGAACAGCGCGTAACTGTTCATCAGGACGTGTAACCAGCTGCCGTGCACCGTCGCTCCGGTCAGAATAAGCCAGTAGGACCCGTCGCGGAAAACGGGTTTGTCGAACGCCGCCGCGAAAGCCTGACGCTCGTTCAGCCCGACGTAAACCTGTGTGAGGAAAACCAGAGAGATTCCGAGCAGGATCGTGACCGTATAGACCGGCTTTCCGGCCGAATCCGTGGGCAGCAAACCGGCTGCATCTGGAGAAGCGTCATCGGTTTCTTCGCGGTATTCCAAAGACATTAGGTTAACTAGATCGCGAGGCCGCCGTCGCATTGGATCACCTGGCCGGTGATGTACCGCGCGGAATCGGACAACAGGAAGCAAGAAAGAGCGGCGATCTCCTGAACGGTACCAAATCGAGCCAACGGAATCGCGGCGAGGATCTTTTCACGAAAATCGGCGTTCATTTCCGCGGTCATTTCGGTTTCGATCATCCCGGGAGCGAGCGCGTTGACCGTGATCTTGCGGGAGGCGACCTCTTTGGCAAGCGATTTTGTAAGGCCGATCATACCGGCCTTCGACGCCGAATAGTTCGCCTGCCCGAGCATTCCGACGACGCCGGACACCGACGAAATATTCAGGATCGAGCCCCCATTCTCATTTTTCATCATCGGCCGAAGAGCGGCCTTGCAAAAATTCCAAGCGCCTTTGAGATTGGTATCCAGCACCGCGTCCCAATCTTCTTCCTTCATCCGCAGCACAAGTTGGTCTCGCGTGATCCCTGCGTTATTGACGAGATAATCGACCGTTCCAAATTCTGAGACAACGGCTTTTACGAAATCTGCGGCAGCTTCGGTGTTTGCCACATCGCACTGTGCTGCGTATGCCTTTGCGCCGAGTTCGCCGATCTCGCCTTTGAGTCTCACGGCCTCGTCGGCGCTTTTGGAAAAGTTGAAAGAGACATTGCACCCTCGCTTTGCCAGTTCCGTCACTATCGCTTTGCCGATCCCGCGCGTTCCGCCGGTCACGATGGCCGAGCGGCCCTCAAATTGTTTTTGGTTCATATCAGACGTTCAACGCGAGTCGCTGGATCTCGAATAATCTGTTCACGCCGATCTCGC
>JAICPV010000070.1 GCA_025929655.1 Pyrinomonadaceae bacterium | reverse complement strand
TGGATCACGCCCGGCTCGGTGGTGGCGATCCTATTGTGGATCGCGCTCACCAGCGGCTTTCGGCTGTATCTCGTTTTCTTCGACACATACAATCGAACGTACGGCTCGCTCGGCGCCGTGATCATTTTGATGCTCTGGCTCTACCTGACAAGCATCGCCCTGCTTGCCGGCGGGCTGATCAATGCGGTCCTCAACGAGATAACCGTCGTGCGGCGCAGGCGAAAACCGAATGAGTAATTCTATGGATCTGAAGGCCGGTGACACTTTCACGAAAACCCGTACTGTAACCGATGAACTCGTTCGCGCGTTTGCCGAGGTCTCCGGCGATTTCAACCCGATACATCTGGATAATGATTTCGCGGCGAACACTCGATTCGGTCAGCGCATCGCTCACGGTATGCTGAGCGGCGCGTTCATTTCCGCTGTATTGGGATATGAATTTCGCGAAAGGAAGATCGTATATCTTTCTCAGACGATGAAATTCGTTGCGCCGGTTTATCTCGGCGACACGATAACGACTACGGCCACGGTGAAGAACATTCGCGAAGAGAAAGGCATCGTCACGCTTGAAACGACGTGTACAAAACAGGATGGGACAGTCACGCTAACCGGCCAGGCGATGGTGATGATCCTAAAGTGAGCGAACGATCCTCATCTCCGGAGCGTTTTGTATTTGGCGCTTTTCTGCTTCTGACCGCGTCGCTCGCCGTTCAAAAACCTTCGATCATCTCCATTGCGGGAAAGCCGCTTTCGGCGACAGATCTCATATTTCCGCCTGTCCTGCTCGCTACGGTTGCGCTTCTCGCTAAAGACCGAAGAATCGTCTGGAAGACGGCTTACTGGTCTTTCATGGCGTATGCGGCCGCGTTCATACTGGCGGCTTCTTTTGCACCCGATCGCATTCAATCGTTCACAAAAACGGCAGCCACAATATACCTCGTTCTGATCGCGGCCGTTGCGATCGAAGTCATTGACACACCCGAAAAGCTCAGGCTGACGATCCTGGTGTTTCTGTGTGCATCGGTGATTCCTATTCTAATTGGGATCGCAACGGTCGGCTTGTTTTATGCGGACCCTCAGTCCAGCCTGCTTCCCTATTTGACCACTCACTACGGCGCGGTGCCGGTTGGAAATTATCCGCGGCTGAGCTCGACATTTTCATCGGCCAGCATGTTTTGCAACTACCTCAACGTTGTACTAATGGTTTTGCTGATAGGAGGAGCGAAGGAATGGGTTAACAAGAAACTGTTCGTTATAGGTATTGCGGCGGTACTTATTTGTGCAGTGTTTACCGTCTCGTCCGGTCTCGGCGCGGTCGTACTTGCTTTAGGCCTGTGGTATTGGAATACGCACCCGAAAACCGTGTCGGGCCGCTTCGCCCTTTCGGCGGGAATTGTGGCGTGTCTCCTTTTCCTGGCAACCGGTTTCATCGCTTTACAAAAACACTCCACGGCACCGTACGCATTTCAAATTCCATTTGCAGGGATCGAAACTTATCCCTCGCCGCGTTTGCTTGTATGGGCGGAAGCGGCGAACAACTTTCTGAGTAATGTCTTGGTCGGCAGCGGCCCTGGGTCCCGGTCGGCGTCCGTTGTGTTTCAAAATACCGAAGGTACGTACAGCCTGCTAACAGACGCCCACAATACGTTTCTTAGTGTCGCGACGCAAACCGGAATGTTCGGCCTTTTAGCACTGATCACACTCACGGGCTACTTAATTAAAGCAGGGTTTCGAAGATACGACGACCCTCTAATTTTCGGACTTGCCGTCGCTTTTTTCACGACATTTGTGATCCAGGGATTAATGGGCTCGTTCGAAGACGCACGGCACCTGTGGCTCGTGATCGGCCTGCTTGTCGCAGCTATAAGGATCAAGGAGAAAGGATCAGCGGCTGAGTTCGGAAGCGGCGCGTAGCAATGCGTCCCGCATTTCGCCAGCTGTTCGCCAACGCAGATCGGTTTGTTTTGCAAGAGCGGTTTCGATGACGGCAGCGACTTTGAGCGGAACTTCGGGGATGCGGCTCGTGATCGGGATGATCGGTTTTTCGAAGATCGCTTTGACGGTTTCCGAAATACCGGCTTTCGGGCTTATATCGAGAGCGTGCGCTCCGGTGAGCAGGCTGTACGCGGTCATACCGCATGCGTATATGTCGGAAGGCGGCCGCACTTCCTTAAAGTCACGAACTTGTTCAGGCGGCATATACGCGATAGTTCCGGCGACGTCGCCGACCATCGTCACGCCGCTCATGCCGGTCTGTTTGTAACTTTTCGAAAGTCCGAAGTCGGTCAGTTTCGCGACGTAATTTGGAAATGTCCCGTCGACAAGGATGTTTTGCTCTTTGATGTCGCGGTGCACGAAACCGAGCCCATGCGCGAAATCGAGGGCTGCGAGAGTCTGCTCCATTATCTTCACCACTTCCTGGTAGCTCAATTTTCCGCCGCGTGCTTTGGCCAGCCGCGAGGCGTCCATACCCTGCACATATTCGGTGACGAGGTAGACTATGCCGTTGTGCGTTCCGTGTTCGATGTAGCTGACGATGTTCTTGTGCTGGAGCGACGAGGCGACCTCGATCTCGCGCATGAACCGTTTTAGCGATTGGTCGCTTACCGCGACTTCCGGTAAAAGCGTTTTGATGGCGACAGCTCGTCCGTCTCGCGTGTTTCGAGCCAGCATAACGCTGCCCATACCGCCCTGGCCGAGGATGCGCATCATCTCGTAACCGGGGATCGGCTGCGGGTTCTTTTTCAGTTTTTCGCGGCAGTCTTCGCAGACGTATGAAAGCTTTGCGTCCGGCCGCGATGATTCGGCTTTGGCCGGGATCCCGCAATTAAGACACGGCACCGTGATGATCGAAGGCTCGGTTTTTTCTGCGTACGGCTGGCCGGGTGTGGATGGTTCGGAGTAATCCGAAGCAACGGCGACCTCCAAAACAGTCTCTCCGCCCTGGATGCGGTCACCCGCTTTTAGATGGGCAGTCTCGACGCGAAGTCCGTTCACGAATGTCCCATTCGTGGAGCCGAGGTCGCGGAGAAAAGCCTGTGGCGGAGCGATCTCTATCAGGCAGTGGTGGCGCGAGAAAAAACGGTCATGCGGCAGGCAGAATTGAGCATCCTCGCTTCTGCCGATCATGAACGTGTCGTGTTGATCGAAAGAAAATGTGCGTCCCGTTTGTGGGCCGGCGACGACATTGAGCGTTACACGCATTCAAGTTGGATCGAAATATAGGCTCGTCAAAGGTTTTCGGCCTTTGCTATATGTTACCACCGATAAGTACAAGACCATAAATGAGCCAGAAGATCACCAGAAGGACAATATAGGCGGCTCCGGTCGCGATCCCGGCAATAGCGAGGCCGCGTCCGCCGAAGCGTGCCGGATCGGATTTGTTCTGCGAAAGGGCGATAAAACCGGTGATCATCGCTGCCGGACCCAGTAGAATTCCGATATAGCAGCACCAACCGACCGTCATACTTCCGAGGCCGAGGCATAGTGAGACGATGCCGAGCGTTTGACTTGCGGGCGCCTGAATATTGTAAGGATAAAACGCCTGTTGCGCAGGTTGCTGGGGCTGCCATTGGGCAGGCGGGCCGGCGGGTGTGTTCCAGCCCGTGGGATTCGTGACACGAGCCTGATCGAGAACCACTGTCGGTGGCGAATCGTCGACAGGATTTTCACGATAAGGCGGTTGATATGACGATGAACCCGTTTGACGCGAGAGAAGCTCGCCGTCGTTAAGGCAAAAGTTTATGTTTTCGTCGGTGTAGGTCTGGCCGCATTTCGGGCAGCGTTTCATAAGGTGAGATTCTAACGCCGAATTTCCAATTTCGAGAATGCCGCCCGCGCCGCATCACCCGAGTAAACGCCGGCTACGCCGCCCTTGTAACCGTGCGTGTTGCGGATCGAGGTCACCTTTTCGCCGTTGATGTAGAGATCGATATTTCCGTCGAGGTCGCGCACCTCCAGGATATTTTCCTGAGTGCCGTCCTTGATAGCCGACGAGGTCGTCCAGCGGACGACCACCGGTTCATCCTGCGGAACGTGTCTAACCACCCGGTACCGCTTTTTCTTCGCATCGATCAGGAAGCAGTAGTCCTGCTTGAGAGGCTGCGGGTTGCTGTGAAACACGAGGCCGTAGCCCATGTTCGAATCGAGGTTATCGACATTGCGAACGGCGACCCGCGTGTTCGCACTTTCCGTAGTGTCGCTTTCCTGGCTGACGAGAACGTAGTAATAGCCCTTCTGGCGCGTACCGAGTACAAGCTCGTTATTGTTGAATTCGCTGATCACTTCGGGCGACGTTGCTTCCGCCCATGTCGACATGTTCACGACCGAGACCGCAGTTCGGTCCCCGCCCGGCGAGGATGTGTTCGTCGTGCTTGTGTTGGTGCGCGCATTGTTCGCGGGCGGAGGCGGAGCCGAATTTCTTGAATTCTCCTTCTCGCCCTGCGCCGCAAAATAAGCCAGCATCCCGATCCCGCCGCCGCCGCAAAGCAGCACGCCTAATCCCAATAAACCGGTCACCCAGAGCCAAGCCTTGGATTTCTTTTTGGGCTGGATCGAGTAACTCGGCTGCTGCGCCCAGGTTTGCTGCGAATGCGGGGGGTTTTGAAAAACCGGATTCGGGTTCGTCGGCGCGGGGCTTTGCATCACCACTGTCGGAGGCGCTTCCTGCTGCGCGATCGTCAGCATCGACCCGTCTTCCAGACAGAAATTCAGTCCTTCATCCGTGTATGTCTTTCGACATGTGGGGCAAACCTTCATCGATAAATCCTCGAACAGCGTGGGCGAGTCAAAAAAGTCCAAGCCATTATAAACATTTTGGCTTTGAAACGATAACTACGAGGTGAAGGCGGAAAATGTTCGATTAAGCGTCACACCATGGAATGGCCACATCGCCCGCAAAACTTGATATGCGGCGGAAACGCTCCTCCGCATCGGCGGCAAACGCGTTCGGCCTGCGGCGGTGACGCCTGCGCGACGCCGGAAGTGAATCCGACAGGGCGTGCGAACGAGGGCGACGACGCGGCGGGCATGCTTAAGCCGCAGCGTCCGCAAAATTTGGAATTCTGCGGCAGCGGCGTCGAACATCGTGGACACGGAAAACTGTTTTGCATCTCGCCCGGGCTCACCAGAACAAACGATCGGCCTCCGCATCTGCCGCAGAATTTCACGCCTTCCGCGAAACGCGAATTGCAGGTCGCACATGCGACGATCCCGGGCATAATGCTCGAGTGAATGCCGCCGCTGCTGCTTCCCTGCGAGGGCGACGGCTGGCTGGCCGTGCCGTGCATGGTCCGGAGCTGTGCCTGTATGACCTGCTCGTTTGCACCCTCGCGGATCTCGATCACGCGTTCATCGTCGCGCTCGCCCGCTTTTGAAACACGCAGGATATGCTGGCCCGCCGGAACGTCAGTGAGCACTACTCGGCCCGATCTGCCGATACTTCCCTTTCGCTCGTCGTTGACGTAAACCTCTGCTCCGACGGGTGCAAGAACTACCAGTCGGGACGTTCCGGCCCTTTTTGATTCATCAACATCTTCCGCGGCTTCTTCGAGTTCTTCGATCCACTGCGCGACCGAAGCGTGGCGATCGTTCGCTTCGATCTCGAGCGATTTCATTATCACGCGTTCAACATCGGAAGGTATGTCGGTGCGCAAAGTCGAAAGCGGCGGCGGCTTGTGCATGATCTTCTGCATCACAAGCTGCATCATGTCGCCCGAGAAGGGCGTCTTGCCGCCAAGCATCAGATAGGCGATCGTGCTCAGGGCGTACACGTCGGCCCGAACATCAACCCCCACCTCGGGCTGCATTTGCTCCGGAGACATGAATTCGGGTGTGCCGATGATGCCGCGGGATGACGGTGTCGCCTGCGAGCTGAAATCGGTGACCGTTTGATTGACGATCTTCGCAAGGCCGAAGTCGCCGACCTTTATGAACCCGTCGCCAGACTTGCCCTTCTGCATTATGAAGATGTTCGCGGGTTTCAGGTCACGATGCAGTATTCCGATATCGTGCGCGGCGTCGACGCCGTCGGCGATCTGTCGGAGCAGGCGGACAGCTCGTTTCACATCGAGAGTTCCTTCGCGGCGGAGCAGGCGATGCAGCGTCTCGCCCTCGACGTATTCCATTACGAGATAGAAAATGCCGTCTTCCGATTCACCGTAATCGGTGACACTGACGGTGTTTGGATGCTGGATCGATGCGGCCGCCTGGGCTTCGCGCTCGAAGCGGGCGATCGCTTCGCCTTCCTGAAGGTTGTCGCTCGAAAGTACGTCCTGCCGAACGGTTTTTACGGCGACCTTACGGGCAGCAAACTTGTTATCGTTCGCGAGATAAACCTGTCCCATCGCGCCGCGGCCGAGCCGGCTGATAAGAAGATATCTCTCGGCGAGCAGCTGCGTTCCCGGAAGCGAGAACTTTGTCGGAACGTTGTCTTCCGGACAGGCCGCGACCTCGTCCGGGTAACACGTTTCGCATTTCGGGCATTCCTTCATTTGGATGGGTACAATTCTATCCGAATATAGAACGGGTTTTCACGCCACGTTTGCTGATTTGAATGCGGTTTTTTCGAAATGTTATACTGCTTGAGTTTTCGGGTCGATAGCTCAGTCGGTAGAGCAACGGACTCTTAATCCGTGGGTCGCAGGTTCGATCCCTGCTCGGCCTACCACGTTTGGTGGAAGCCTGGACGTAAGTTAGGGGCGTAACATTCACTTGAGAGTTACGCTCCTAACTTACGTCCGGGTTTCTGCCTTTAATCGACTTTATCCCGCCAACGAAGAACCTCGTCGCGTAGCAATGGGTTTTGTTGAAAGCTTCCGGTGTGGCCTTTGGCGGCCGTCGCACGCTGGATATGCCAATAGCTCAATCCAAGGTTACCCATCGCACGCAGGTACTTTCGCCGCGCCCGATACTTCCCGGCAAACATGCCGCCGATAAGCCAGCCAGTTCCCTTAAAGGCAGAGGTCGCGTACTTCCCATGCGGCTCCGGAATGAGGCCGCGCGCAATGTCGATCGCGAGCATTTCCTTCAGGATCCGGTTCTGCCTCCACATGATCAGAAACGCAAAAACCACGAAAATAAGGAAGAACGGAATTTCGAGAAGCAGGTATCCGGCGAGAAATCCTTCGAAACCAAAAAAGACCGCCATACCATTCCAAAATGCGTGCAGAGCGACGGCCCCGATATATCCCAGGACCGGCATTACGATTCGGACGAACATGTTGTGTGATTCGCGTGCGATACCACAGCCGATTCCCGTCATCGCGGTGAACGTTACATGCGCAAACGGCGAAAGCACGCCTCTTAGGAAGAACAGAACAATCAATGCGGGCATCCCGCCCATTCCGATCGCACGCCCATAGTAGAGGACATTCTCCACGGTCGCGAATCCCAGAGCGATGACGCCCGCGAATACGATCCCGTCGAGGATGTCGTCGAAATACTTCCTAAAGAAGATCAGCAAAAGCAAAAGGCCGATGCCTTTGGAACCTTCTTCGACCACCGGTGCCGAGATCACGGCCCCGACGATATCGCCGAGGATCATGCCTTCCCGTCCGCCGACCGCGACCGCGACTCCGATGCCGATGCCCGTATTCAAAACGAAGGAGACAAGGACGGCGACGAGGGCTCCCCACGCGAAGGCAAGCGCGAGCAGCCACATCGGCTCCGGATCATACCTGTCCAGCCACATCAGCGGCAAAACATATAGTAAGGCCGGAATGAAAGCGACGAAGCTCGCGATCACGGCGATTATCAAACCGTACACGTTCCAGGTGATAGAACCGTCGGCCGAAGGCGACAGAACGACCGTGAATAGCGTGAAAACGACAAGCGAGAGAAAAACGACCGCCAAAATAGCGAGCACAGCCCCTATCCTGATCGCGGCACTTCCCTTTTTCTCGTGCACGGGCTCAGCGGCAGTATCCAAATTGCCAAGTCCGATATTCGACATCGAATTTTGAAAGCTGTCGGGAACCTGCTGCGCGGCCTGTTGGAATTGATCCATCTGGATCTGCCGGAAACTTTCCTGCGGCATCGGCTGCTGGAACTGCTGCTCGCCCTGGATCTGAACGTTGGCGGTCACGCCGTTCTTGCCGAATTGGATCGTATCGCCGCTGTTCAATTTTTGGCTTTGGATCCTGACGCCGTTCACCAGCGTTCCGTTCGTGCTGTTGTTGTCGGCGATGTAGTAGCCGTCTGGCTTCGCTTCGATGAAGGCGTGCTGCTTCGAGGCGATGCGTTCCCCCGATGGGTCGAACCGAACGCTGCAATTCTCGCCGCGCCCGACAGTCAGAAATCCGCTTTCAAGTTCGAAAACGCGGCCGCCCAGCGAACCGCTGGTGATGGTCAGGAGCAGTTTCATAAGGCAATGATAGAAACAAAAAGTTCAATGTCAAATTGTCTCGACATTGAACCTCTCGCGATGAAATAAGTTCTATCTGGGCTGAGCGCTCGCGGGCGAAGGCGAGTCGCCGGCGCCGCCGAAGGTTCTGGTTCTAAAACCAAAATCGCTGCTGTAGACGAAATACCATGTGTTGTTCGAAGGACGGAAAACTGCCACGTCTGTTT
>JAICPV010000428.1 GCA_025929655.1 Pyrinomonadaceae bacterium | reverse complement strand
ACGCGGGAACCGTGATCACGGCCTTATCGACCTTCGAACCAAGATAATCTTCGGCTGATTGCTTCAATTTCTGCAGCACCATTGCGGCGATCTCCGGCGGGCTGTACTGTTTGCCCTCGGCTGAGATACGTACGTCGCCGTTTGACGCTTTCTCGACCTTGTAAGGCACCTGTTTGATCTCGTCCTGGACCTCGTCGAACTTTCGGCCCATGAAGCGCTTGATCGAGAAAAGTGTGTTCTCGGGGTTGGTCACCGCCTGGCGCTTGGCAACCTGCCCAACAAGGCGGTTTCCGTCCTTCGCGAAAGCGACCACGGACGGCGTTGTTCGCCCACCTTCTGAATTTGTGATGACGATCGGCTCGCCGCCTTCCATAACGGCGACGACTGAGTTCGTCGTTCCGAGGTCGATTCCTATGATTTTGCTCATTTATTATTCTCCGTCTGCGAATTATTGCCGCTCAAATGCGAACCTCTCCCATATGAGCATGGATAGATGATAATAGTTGAGTGTGTTGTTGTCAAGTTTAAAAAAGCGCGAGATTGTCTTTCCCATACCTACTGTAAACGCTGCAAACAAGTAGCTTAATGCGAAATCTCATTATCTGTTGGGATTTGGACTGGGACCCAGTGGTGAAGGCGGCGGCTCGGCAAGTATTCTTTGAACTTCGGGATCCGCTTTCACCTTCTCCCAGGTCGGGTAATGTTCGATCATCGCAAGATGAAGCAGGCGCCGTTCGTAAGCACTTTTGAAAAACTTCATCCCGGCCTCGCGGTCGCCCAGCTCAAACATCAAAACGGTAAGGTCGTTAAAAAGCTCCGGAACCTTTTCGGCTTCAACTTTAAGTCTAGCGATTATCGATTCAGCCTGCGGGCGCCGGCCGGCTTTCAGAAGATAGAGAGCGAGCGAGCCTTCCGCAACCAGCCTCTCTTCGCCCTGAAGCCTGGATATGCGCTCAGTCACTTTCGCTATCGCGACGTCGACGCGGCCGTCGAACATATAAACGTCGCTCAACATTGCGTGCGAGTTGTTTGAGGTGGGATTCAGGTCAGAAGCCTTTTCGCAAAATGGCACGGCATCCTTGAACCGGCGTTCGAAAATGAGCATGTTGCAATAAGCTCCATTGGTGATCGGCGAAACGGGATCGTACTCCTGTGCCAATCTCATTTGCTCGGACGCGGCTTTCAGGTCTTCCCCCGAGATAACCCAGGCGTATCGCAGACGCGCGGTCGCATCGAAAGGTGACAGTTCGATCGCCTTTTCGAGCAGCCGCTTCGAACCGGCCAGGCCGTCCTTACCGCCGACCTGGAGATTAGCCATCGCGATATACGCCTCCGGAGTGGATGAATCCAGCTCGAGTGCACGGCTTGCGGCATCGAGGCCTTTCGCGCGAGTGTCCCGCGGGTCAGCGAACCTGTAATACCGCTGCATGTTGTAAGTATCGGCGAGCATTGCGTACGCCTTTGCGAAATGCGGGTCCTTCGCAACGGCTTCCTTGAAGTATTCTTCCGCCTTGAAAAGGTTTTCCTTAGTGCGCGTGCTGTGAAGGTAAACACCGAGCTGATACGCCCGCATCGCTTCGAGGCTAGTGGTCGTCCCGCCGCCCGTCTGGCGGTCGGGCTGCGTGAGACTGGCGGCTATCGAACGCACGACTTTTTTTGATATCGAATCCTGAACCTCGAAAACGTCCCTGAACGGCTCGTCGAAATTTTCCGCCCAGATCGCCTTGCCGCCCGCAACGTCGATCAGCTGCACCGAAACGCGAACCCTGTCGTTAGCTAACTGGACGCTGCCTTCAAGAACCGTGTCCACACCGAGTTCAGATCCTGCGGTGACCGAATTATTTTGCGGCAGGTCGATATACCGGATCACCGAGCTTGTTGGGCGAACCGGGATCTGACGCAATTTGGTCAGATTGGTGATGATCGCGTCCGCCATTCCAAGGCCCAGCCTTTCGTTCCGGCTCTCTTCGCCGATCGGTTTGAACGGCAAAACGGCGACCGAACGGATCGGCGCGTTCGCGGTTGTCGAAGAGGTCGGCCGCAGATAGACGATGAGAGCTATTGTCGCGATCGCGAGAGCGGCGAGGACAGCAATTATAATTATCCGCTGTTTGGGCGGCGCCTTTTCTACCGCTGCTTCCGGCTGTTTAACATCGGCGACTTCGTCATCCGACGCAGTTTCGTCGATCGGGTTTAGCTCGGCGAGTCTGAGGTGGGGTTCAACCCGCGGCCTGGGCTGCGGATCGAGCGCCGGCTCGACACCGGTCTTTGGTTTGAAAAATGCTTCTGCGATCTGAGGCGGGTAAACCGCACGCACCGGGACTGTGAATCTGTATCCCGTCCGGCTGACGGTTTCTATATAGGAGTCGCCCGCCGCATTTTGCCCTAGAGTCTTTCGAAGAATGTAGATGTGCTGGGTAAGATTGGCATCCTCGACGAAACTGTCGCCCCAGAGTTCTCTATAGATGTACTCTTTTTCAACCGTTTGTTCCGAATTTTGAACGAGTATGAGGAGGACCCTGTAAGCCTTGTGAGTAAGCGGTACAAGATTGCCTCCTTTTTGCAGCTCCTGTCGTTTTACATCAAGGCGGAAGTCGTCGAACACATAGGAGATCGCTTCACGCACCGGCAGTTCGAGAAAGTTAGTTTTATCCGTTATCAAAGTAATTCATTTCGATGCATCACGTCCGAAAAATGGTTGCTGACCGAAAATTAGTTTTAGTCAGAAATTGTGCGGAGCCGCCGGCGTATTACCGTCGGCACCGCAATAGAGCTGATTCATTTTTCGGTTTAGAAAATGAACTTCGCCCGCATTGTGACCTT
>JAICPV010000349.1 GCA_025929655.1 Pyrinomonadaceae bacterium | reverse complement strand
GCATTGCGCGTTTGGCGAAGGCTTTGTTCAAGCGTTGCTATAAGGTTTTCGTCTAACATGTTGACACTTACAGACTTCTCGCACCGGCTGGAACGTGGGCGATGCTTTGGTTCGGGTGGTTTTTAAATATTATTTACTGCGCCGGATAACGAAATCAGGAATCGCTTCCAAAGCAGAACGATACTCTGTTTCAGGTAAAACTTCAAGACTTTTTCGTGCGCGTTCGCCATACTCCCGTGCGACTTCACGTGTTTCTTCGAGGATCGAGTGATCTTTTAGGCGATGTTTGATCTCGTTCCGGGTGCCGTTGGTGTAAACCCCATTGTCCATCACTTTTTCAAGCATTCCGCGTGCGGACGGGTCCGCGGCGATCAGTTTGATCAGCGGCAGCGTCATTTTGCCTTCGAGGATGTCGGATCCGGCGGCTTTTCCAATTGTTCGCTCGTCCGCTGTGAAATCGAATGAGTCGTCAGCCAATTGAAACGCGACGCCAAGATCCATACCATAATCGCGCAATGCACTTATCTGCTCTATCGACGAACCGGCAAGCAGGGCTCCGATCTCGCAGCAGCCAGAGAACAAATAAGCCGTCTTACGACGCAGAACGTCGAAGTATTGGTTTTCGGTGATCTCTGTATTCCCGATCAGCGTCAGCTGCATCAGCTCGCCCTCGGTCATCATCCGCGTTAGCCGGGTGAGAACGTCCAGGATCTCCAAAGATCGGTGTTCCAGCGACGTTTCGAAGGCGGACATATATAGCCAGTCGCCCATCAACACCGCGGCCTGGTTTCCGAATTTCGCGTTCAGCGAGGCGCGGTTCCTGCGGACGTTAGCGTTGTCGATAATGTCGTCGTGCACGAGCGTAGCCGTGTGAAGCATTTCCATCACCGCGGCAAGGCGGATCATGCCCGGACCGCTGTTTGCACCGACCGCGCGCGAAGAAAGGACAAGCAACGCCGGCCGAACGCGCTTTCCCTTCGTTTCAAGCAAATACCTGCCGAGATAATCGATGACCTGAAAATTCGACGATGCCTGCCGTTCGAGTTCATCCTCGACAAGCAACATCTCTCCCTCGATCAGCTTAAGGACAGAGGCTGCTGAGACGTCGTTCAACAGCTTTTGGGTTTTTGCTGCTATGAATTGCACTATCGGATCAGTTGCTGCGGTAGTTATCGAACTGCATATCGATCCCGAAATCTTTTGCTTTCAATTTCGCGATCACATCCTGCAGCGTGTCGCGGTCCTTGCCCGAAACGCGTACCGTCTCGCCCTGGATCGATGCCTGCACTTTTACTTTCGAATCCTTGATGAATTTAACCACCTCTTTCGCTTTTTCTATCGGAATTCCCTGCTGGATCTTCACAGTTTGCCGGACAGTTCCGCCGGCCGCGGGCTCGATCTTTTGGTAATCGAGAGCCTTCAGAGATATTCCGCGTTTGACAAGCTTGCCCTGCAGGATGTCGTTCATGTTACGCAACTTGGTTTCATCTTCGGCCGCAAGCAGGAGGTCTTTATCCTGTTGTTCGACCTTGGCGTCGCTGCCTTTGAAATCGAATCGCTGCGAGACCTCTTTCATCGTCTGGTTGACCGCGTTTGTGACCTCTGCGTAATCGGTCTTCGATACGATATCGAATGAGTTTTCCTTTGCCATAGTTAGATTTTGCCACAGAGCGCACGGAGAACACAGAGAAGAGTAGCGATGCTTTAAGCCGTTTCGACGTTCAGAGTTTCCGCCACTTTCGAATCGAATATATTGAGAAAATTCCTGGTCGTTTGCCTTGCTAGATACTCGAAATCGATTCCGTAAAAATCGGCGAGAAACTTTGCAGTATGCACAACGAAGCTCGGTTCGTTGCGTTTGCCGCGATTCGGCTCGGGTGTCAGAAACGGGCAATCCGTTTCGACAAGCAATTTATCAAGCGGTACAACGCTGGCTGCATAACGCAAATTCTCCGCCTTCTTGAATGTCACGTTCCCGGCAAACGAAATTAGAAAACCGATATCCATCAGGGATCTTGCCATCTCCGGCGTGCCGCCGAAACAGTGCATTATTCCTACATTTTTCGCTTTTAGTTTTTCGTTTTTAGTTTGTTCGGAAAAGGCCTCCGCAAGAATTTCGACCGTGTCTTCGTTCGCATCACGGCTGTGAACGATGATCGGTAGTTCCAGCTTTTTTGCGGTATTGATTTGCCGTCGAAAAACGTCACGCTGCACTTCACGAGGGCTGTGATCGTAATAATAATCAAGCCCGATCTCACCCCACGCGATAACCTTTTCGGATCGCGCTAATTCGATCAGGTGATTCTCTGCTTTGTCGTCGTAAAGCTTCGCGTCGTGCGGGTGAACGCCGACGCTGGCGAAAACATTCTCGTGATTCTCCGCGACCGCGACTGCCTTTCGAAGATCATCCGAATGCGGATCGCCGGTGCCAACATTCAACATCGCCGTGACGCCGGCCGTCTTCGCCCGCGCAACAACCTCGTCACGGTCCGCTTCAAACGCCTCGCCGTCGATATGGCAATGGGAATCGACGAGTGTCACTTTACTCCGGCGGAAACATCTGTTTTTAATGTTTGGAGTGATTGAAGCATTGGCTCCAGCTGACTGCTATCCATAAAGGAAAGAACTATCTCAAACACTATTCCTTTGCGGTTTGCGAAATAAAATCGTTGGGTTATTTTCGAAGTGGGATCGTAAGTTTCTAACCACGCAAATTGTACTCCTCCAATCACTTGTGTTGAAGGCGGTTTCACTACCTTTTCATTAGGATCGAGAAACAACTTCACATAAGTATTGGCAATGGCTATCGGGAGGAAATTGGGATAAGGTGCCCTTTCCGCGGCGATCAATAGAACGGCGTTGTTAACCTCAGTTTCAAGATTGTGTCTTGATACACCTCCGAGGATTCGGGTCGTATCGCCTTTTAAATAATCAACAAGCTTCGGCTTCGTTCGAGTAACTTCTTCTTTGCCAAGCTCAGTAAGCAACTCGTTCTCAGCTGCATTCAAAATATTCCATTGCATTGGAAAATCCAACGAAATATCGAAGAACCTGCTGTAGAACCTTCGTCCGGTTATTTGAATGCCAAAGTCCGCAGGCAGTGGTACTTGAGAAAGCACGGGCTTTGAAATATTAGTGACAGTAAACGAATCTAGGAATTTGGTTATCCGAGATTCGTTAGAGGCTTGCAACTTTTCAGACTGTCTGGAAAGAGAGCCTTTGGTCGTAACAGTCAAGATAAATATCCGTTGTTCAACCGCAATGGTTCGAGTCGTATAAGTTAAATGACCCGTCTCAACGGTAAACTGCCTGCCGTAATATGAGCCATACTGAATTTCAACTTCGCTTATTACCTTTCCTTTAGCGCTTTTTACTTGAGCGTCGCGCATTGCATCAAACCTAGTATCCAAATCAAACTTCTCACTGAGGACGGTCGGAAAGTCCATATAGACAACAACGTACTCTGCAAATGTTGTGGGCAGGTAATACGTGTTTATGCTGGCCTTGCCGAAGGAGCT
>JAICPV010000573.1 GCA_025929655.1 Pyrinomonadaceae bacterium | reverse complement strand
CGAGGTCGGAGCTTTACCAACATCCATTGCAATAGAATTGAAAGTGATAGCGACGATAAAATAGGAGACAACAATGATCGCAGCCGAAGCACAGGGAGTAGCCACTAAAGGATTTGCAACGCACGGACCGGAAGCCAAATTCGGGCCATTCGAATTCACGCGCCGCAGCGTAGGGCCGAAAGACGTGCTCATCGACATCGAGTATTGCGGCATCTGCCACTCGGATATTCATCAGGCGCGTGCGGAATGGGAACCTGTTATCCCGTCGATCTATCCAATGGTTCCGGGCCACGAGATCGTTGGCCGCGTGACACAGGTCGGCGGCGAAGTGACGAAATTCAAGGAAGGCGACGTCGCGGGCATCGGCTGCTTTGTCGATTCGTGCCGGGAGTGCCCCGCATGCACCACCGGGGTCGAGCAATACTGCATAAAAGGCTCCGCACAGACGTACAACAGCACCGAAATGGACCGCCAGACGCCGACGTACGGCGGTTATTCGAAGCACTATGTCATCGATGAGAAGTACCTGCTGAACGTGAATGCAACGGAGAATCTTGAAGGCGTCGCACCGCTGCTATGTGCTGGGATCACAACCTATTCGCCTTTGAAGAAATGGGGAGCAGGCCCGGGAAAAAAGGTCGCGATCGCGGGCCTCGGCGGCCTCGGGCACATGGGCGTAAAGATCGCCGCAGCGATGGGCGCGGACGTCACTGTTCTCAGCACATCGCCGTCGAAGGAGCAGGACGCACGCAAGCTGGGAGCTCACAATTTCGTAAACATTCGCGACGAGGGGTCGGCAAAGAACGCCGTCGGATTCGACATCATCCTCGACACGATCTCCGCGCAGCACGATTACAATCAGTACCTTGGAATGCTCGGCCTCGAAGGTGTGATGATCGTTGTCGGTGTGCCGACCGAGCCGATCCCGCTGAATGCTTTTTCGCTGATCGGCGGCAACAAGGTGCTTGCAGGGTCGCTGATCGGCGGGATCCCGGAAACTCAGGAGATGCTCGATTTCTGTGCCGAGCATAACATCGTTGCCGACGTTGAAGTGATCACGCCCGCACGCATCGAAGAGGCCTACGACCGCACCGTGAAATCGGACGTTCGGTATCGCTTCGTCATCGATATGAAGAACGCCTAGTTCCACACCGGCGATGGAGTTTTCGATTCGAGTGGCTCGACCGGAAGATGCCGATGCGATCTCGGAACTGATCGCTGCATCGGTTCGCGGCCTGGCAGCGGGAATCTACGACGACCGCCAGATCGAACTTTCTATCAAGAGTGTTTTCGGAATAGACCATCAATTGATCGAAGACGAAACGTATTTTGTCGCCGAGTTGGACGACGCCATTGTCGGTTGCGGCGGCTGGAGCAAGCGAAAAACGCTTTTCGGCGCAAGCGATTACAGCGTAAGCCGCGATCCGCAGGAACTCGATCCCAAAGTCGATGCTGCGAAGATCCGCGCTTTCTTTATTCACCCGTCCGAGGCGAGAAAAGGTGTCGGCCGGGCAGTATTGCAGCGATGCGAAGATGAAGCTGTTGCAGCAGGTTTTCGCAAAACCGAGATGATGGCGACGCTCCCGGGTGTTCCGCTGTATGCGGCTTGCGGTTATGAAAAGGCGGAAAGTG
>JAICPV010000525.1 GCA_025929655.1 Pyrinomonadaceae bacterium | reverse complement strand
GGCGGATTCATGAAATACCTTCAGCAGTCAGCTCTAAGAGGACCTAAGTTTCGATAAACATGCGGACCTTGGACCTTAGACTTTTAGACCTTGGACTAAGATCTTTATGCAATGGCTAGCAGAAATATGCGTTAAGCGGCCCGTTTTCGCGACGATGTTGATCATGTCGCTTGTGGTAGTGGGCGCGTTCTCGTTCTTTAGTCTCGGCGTCGATCTTTTTCCGAAAGTCGATTTCCCTACGATCACAATCACCGTCCTGAATCCCGGTGCATCGCCGCAGGAGATCGAAACAGAGGTCACGGAGAAGATCGAGGAGGCCGTGAACACGATCAGCGGCATCGACGAGCTGCGCTCGACATCGATCGAGGGTATCTCGCAGGTTTTCGTTCAGTTCGTACTTGAGAAGGACGTGAACATCGCCGCGCAAGAGGTCGAGAACCGCGTCCAAACGGTTATTCCGAACCTTCCCGAAACTGCCGAGCAGCCGACCGTTCAAAAGCTGGACAGCGATGCTGCACCCGTACTTCGTATCGTTGTTTCTGCGCCAACGAGCTTGCGCGAAGTTACCGAAGTCGCAAAAACGAAGATCAAGGAGCGGATCGAGTCGGTCAGCGGCGTCGGGCAGGTCACGATCATCGGCGGGCGCGAGCGGCAGATCAATGTCTGGGTCGACCCGGACAAGCTGCGTTCTTATAACGTGACGCCTGCGGAAGTTTCCGCGGGCCTTCGGATCCAGAATCTTGAATTCCCGAGCGGCCGCATCGACGAGGGCCAGACCGAGACCAGCGTCCGCACGATGGGCAAGGTGCGTAAGCCGGAAGAATTCGGCAACGTCGTCGTCGCGACACGCGGGACCTATCAGGTCAAAGTGAAAGACCTCGGCTACGTCGAGGACGGCGCGGAGGAGCTGCGTTCCGAAGCGCGCCTCAATGGCCAGCCGGCAGTGACGCTGATCGTCTCGAAACAGTCGGGTCAAAACACGGTTGCCGTCGCCCACCAATTGAAGGAGCGTTTGGCAGAGCTTACGCCGACGCTGCCGCCGGGATTTACGGTCAAGATCGTCGCCGACAACTCTATCTTTATCGAAAATTCCCTTCGCGCCATCGAGGAGCATCTCGTCGTCGGCGCTCTTTTGGCATCCATCGTTGTCTTTCTGTTCCTTTGGAATTTGCGAACAACATTCATCGCTGCATTGGCGATCCCGACGTCGATCATCTCGACATTCGCGCTCGTATACGCGATGGGCTACACGCTCAATTCCATAACGATGCTTTCGCTGACGCTGATGGTCGGCATTGTCATCGACGACGCGATCGTCGTGCTCGAAAACATTTTCCGTTTCGTCGAAGAAAAGGGAATGAACCCCTTCCAGGCGGCGATCGAAGGCACGCGGGAGATCGGCCTCGCGGTTCTCGCGACGACGCTTTCGCTGATGGCAGTGTTTGTGCCGATCGGCTTTATGGCCGGCATTGTGGGCCGCTTTATGTCGTCGTTTGGGCTGACCGCGGCATTTGCGGTGGGCGTTTCGCTTTTGGTTTCGTTCACACTGACTCCGATGCTTGCCGCGCGCCTGATCAAGGTGAAACACAAGAAGCCGAAAAAGCGCGAGCAGGAGGCTGACGCAGAGGTGGCCGCCGAGACCGTCGAACCGGTAGAGAGCGACAGCAAGCAACGCGGGTTTTACAAATATATCGACGCGTCATACACGACGCTCTTGAAATTCTCGATGGCGCACCGTTGGCTGATCGTCACGCTTTGCGTGCTCGTGTTCCTCAGCATCGTTCCCTTGTTCATGTTCGTCGGGAAGAACTTTCTGCCGGTGGACGACCAGTCGCAGTTTGAGGTTTCGGTTCGTGCGCCGGAAGGCACGTCACTGCAGGCCACGTCGCAGGAGATGGAGCGGATCGCTTCCGAGCTTCGAAAAATGACCGGCGTAACGGACACCCTGGTAACCGTCGGCGGCGGTCAGCAGCAGGTCGTTAACGCCGGATCGATCTACGTAAAGCTTACCGATATAAAAGCGCGGCCGAAATCGCAGGAAGCGATGATGTCGGACGCGCGT
>JAICPV010000462.1 GCA_025929655.1 Pyrinomonadaceae bacterium | reverse complement strand
GCGTATCCGGGCTACGGGTATCCTCGACCGGACGATCTCGCAACTTCAGGTCCGGATCGGCGGCGCGACAATAAGCGGAGCCGAGATTCTCACGGGCGCCGTCGAGATCGAACCGGGAATTTTCGAGTTCACCTTCCGTCTGCCTGGCTCGCTGAACGGTGCCGGGGATCAACCGGTCGTACTTACCGCGATCCAGGGCAGCACGTTCTTCATGTCGCGGCTCGACGACACCGCTCCGAAGGTCAGGATACTTTAGACCATTCGATAAAATTTTAGGCCCGGGCCGCTGCAAAGGCGTGTCCGGGCTTTTTTTGCCGGTTTAGCCTAATCCGCCCAATGGTTTATAATGTTATTTAAGCATCGAACTGACTTTTAGTTCCGCTTAAGACCAGGGGTTCGGTAATAAGCGAACGCCGAATTTTGTTCGATGGAGGCTGTCAGATGGCGGGAAAGGATGTTGCGACGATGAAGATCGGTCCGAAGGTCTGGAAGAATGGCGAATTCGTAAATTGGGATGACGCGCGGGTCCATGTGATGTCCCACGTGGTCAATTACGGCTCGAGCGTTTTCGAGGGTATTCGCTGTTACAAGACCACGCAGGGATCGGCGGTCTTCAGGCTCACTGAGCACATGCAGCGCCTTCAAAACTCGGCAAAGATCTACCGCATGGAGACCAAATTCGACCGGCAGGCGTTCTGCGATGCGACGGTCGAACTGATCGCGGGCAGCGGGCTTGATGAATGCTACATAAGGCCCCTGATCATGCGGGGTCTCAATGAAGAGAAGCCTTCATTCGGCGTCAATCCCTTTCCAAGCCCCGTGGACGCCTACATAGCGATCTGGCAATGGGGCAAATACCTGGGCGAAGAGGCCCTGGAAAACGGCATTGACGTATGTGTTTCCAGCTGGACACGCATTACCTCCAATTCGATGCCGGCGATGGCAAAAGCGGGTGCGAATTATATGAATTCGCAGCTCATAAAAATGGAGGCGATCCTCGGCGGCTTTAGCGAAGGGATCGCCCTCGACGATCGCGGCATGGTATCCGAAGGCTCGGGCGAAAATATATTTTTGGTCAATAACGGCAAGCTGATCACTCCTCCACTTGGCGCATCGATTCTCCCGGGTATCACTCGCGATTCGGTGCTTCATATAGCACGCGAGCTAGGAATCGAGATCGTGGAATCTCAGATTCAGCGCGCCGCGCTTTATCTGGCCGACGAATTGTTCTTCACCGGCACGGCCGCCGAGATCACGCCGATCCGTTCGGTCGACCGCATTACTGTGGGCGATGGCAAACGCGGAGAAATGACTCGGATGATCCAGGAAGAGTTCTTCAAGATCATTCTGGCTGAACGTCCCGCTCCGCTCGGCGCAAGCTGGCACACGTTCATTCACGACACCGGCGAAAAAAAAACGGTAGGCGCGTGATAACAGTTTAGACTTTCCAATTAGCTGTCAAATGCCCGTTCGAAACGGGCATTTTTTATGTCGATGATGCGATTCGTTCAGAGATTCGGTTTGGAGATCGCGGTATTCGTTTGCGGTGCACTCGTAATGATCTTCGAGATAAACGGCTCGCGAATACTGGCGCCCTATCTCGGGACCTCGACGTACATCTGGACAAGTCTTATCGGTGTGATCCTCGCTGCCTTAAGCGGCGGGTATTGGGTTGGCGGTCGCGTCGCGGACCGAACGCCGAAGATCTCCGTGCTCGCTTCGGCCATATTTATTGCCGGCGGCCTCGTTTCGGTCACGACGCTTTTCAAAGATGTAGTTCTCGGAAGCCTGGCTGGTTTTTCGTCCGGATTAGAGATAAAAGCGCTGGTCGCGGCGATACTGCTGTTTGCGCCGGCCAGCGTTGCGTTCGGCTTCGTGCTTCCATTCGCCGTGAAGCTTCGACTCAATTCACTTTCGGAGTCCGGATCGACCGTCGGCCGCCTTTACGCGCTTTCGACGATCGGGAGCATTGCCGGTACTTTCATGGCGGGCTTCGTGCTGCTTCCTACGATCGGAAGTGTCCGCACGCTGTATCTGATATCAGGAACGCTTTTTGCCGTCTCGCTTCTGCTCGCCCCGCTGGTATTCAAACCCGTCCATTTTTCTTCGGTCGCGATATTCATTTTCGGAATTGCAGCCACCGAGGCAATTGCTTATTTTATGTGGACGCAGAACCGGGTTTTCGCGCTGGACACCAAGTACGCGCGGCTTACTCTGTTCCAACCGAACGACCCGAAAACCGGAAGAAAGCTGCAGGCGCTGGCGAACGATCCGTACTTTGTGCAATCCGCCGTTTTCCTTGATAGTGACGAGCTTGTCTTTGACTACAACAGGTTTTTCCATTTAGCGAGTTATTACAATCCCGATATTAAGCGTTCGCTCATGATCGGCGGCGCCGGCTATACATTTCCGCGCGATTATCTGAATAGATATCCCGACGCGGAGATCGATGTAGTTGAGATCGACCCCGGAATGACGCGGCTCGCCCGCGAATATTTCCGGCTGCGGGACGATCCGCGGATGAACATCATTCACGCGGACGCACGCGTATTCTTAAGTTCGGTTCCCG
>JAICPV010000290.1 GCA_025929655.1 Pyrinomonadaceae bacterium | reverse complement strand
GTTTCATTTTTTGTCTCCTCAAAGATTCAAACCTTTATGAACCGGAACGGGCATCGACCGCGTCTATCACCTTTTCTATCTGTTCCATGTATTCTCCGAACAAATTGTTCAGGCTCACCAGATCATCCTTCCCGGCATAGTTATCTTCCCGAATATTAAATATCCTTTCGAAAACCAGACCGTCCAATCCAAGACGTTCGACCGCCAGCGCGGTTGTTTCGTGTTTGGTCGCCGGCGGCTCGATCCCGAGCAGCAAAAGAACGGCGCCGAAAAGAGTAGAAAAGCTCGCTAAGCTCTCCGCCATCAATGTTTTAAGTCCGTCCTCGGTCGCGGAGGCCGGAATATACTGCCGCCTGAGCAGGATCAGTTTGCTGCGGAGCTCGTATTCGACTTGATGCCGAAGGAATTCGTCTGAAATCCTCAAACCGGCCAAGACGTCGCTTCCGTAGAGAACCGTTCGGGCTTTCGACATTTGGTGGAATTCGATCGGGAAAACATCCGCCGCGTTCTGCAATTCGCCGACCGTAAAATACACGGGCACAGGATGGCCCAATCGGTTCCATTCCCGCATGCAGGCGTGTGCGTTGCGGAGGTCGGCGGGCGCGATCTTGTTCAGGGCGATCAAAATGTTGTAGTCCGAAATTCTCGGAATAAAATCGCCCGCAGCCGCGGAGCCGTACAAAATGATTGCAGCAAGGTTCTTGCCGTGAGTGCCGCGAACGTCGTCGATGAACGCGTTGAATTGATGTTCCATCAGTTTTTACCAGCCGCCGCCTGATCCACCGCCGCCGAAATCGCCGCCGCCGCCGAACCCGCCCCAGCCTCCGCTGCTTCCGCCGCCCCAATCACTTGAGCCGCCTCCCCAGCTGCTGCCTGACGAAGAACCTGTGCTGCCGATCGCGGAACCGATGATCCACGGCAGAGCGCTTCCGCCGCCTCCGAAACCGCCGCCCCAGCGGTCGTTGTCACGGCCCGATTTACCGCCGCCGCCGCGGTTCGCCATTATGATCAAAAAGATAATAAAAATAATAACCAAACAGCAGAAAATGCTGAAAGACGGAAATCCGCCGCTTGACCGCTCCCCTGCCGCCGGCGTCGGAGTAGCTACGCCGCTCGCTCGCTGCTCGATAGTGCGGATGTAAGCGTCGACCGTGTCTGCGATACCCTTCGCATAATTTTGTTTGCGGAATTCGGGAACCAGGTACTGCCGCTGAAGATTACCCGCGAGCGCGTCAGGAAGCTCGTCTTCGAGATCGCGCGAAACCTGCGTGAAATACTTGCGGTCGTCGATCGCGACGAATAGCAATGCGCCGGGATTGTCGTCCTGATCCGACCCGATCTTCCATCCGCGTGCCACCGCCAGCGAGTAATCGAAAATATCGCGATCGCCGGTCGTGCGGACCACGGCAACAGCGATCTCGACCGTTGTTTTCTGTTTGAATGCTGTAAGTTTTTCTTCGAGCTGCTGTTTGGTCGCGGCGTCGATGACGCCGGCGTAGTCGTTAACAAAGCCGGTCGAGGGCCCGATCGGCGAGATGTTAGGGTCCCACGGCTGATCTTGCCCCAATGCCAAACCGAAAACGGCGAAAATGATCGCGGCCGCTGCGATTAACGTAGTGCCCGAGAGTTTTTTTCGCCGCATCATCGTATGGAACGATTCTGTCAAATATGAACAATTTACGAAAGACGCCGTTGACAGGTTCCGTAAATGATACTTCGCCGAAACTCGCGATATTGTATTGCGAATAACTTTGCGTATTTGCGTGAAAAAATCTTGTCTCACGCAAAGACGCAAAGCACGCGAAGGGCCGCAGAGAATCGGTTCAAGGAGATCAGTCCGCTTTTCGGACCTCGACGATCTTGGCACGGAAAGCTCTTTTTACCTTTCGGACAAGCGGATGGCGCTCGGCGAAGGCGAGCAGGTCTGCCTCGGTAGGATTTTCGGGAAGTGCAGGAATATCGGTGTCATCGGTCGATTCCGGCTCCTCGAAAACGGGTAGCTTGTAGCCGTTTCCGGAACTTCCGTTTGAAGCAGAGGCCGCGGCGGCTTGCGTCCTGGCTATAGCGAAGGATGCAGCGAGATCGCGGGCGGCGGAGAGCGGTGCGAGGTCGTCACCGGTGAAATAAAGCTCGTTTTCGAAAAGATCGTCGAGCGAAGTGTGCTCGTAATGCTCCAGCCGGTCCACGGACAGCTCGACGGGACGCTCAGGGAGTTCCTCGACAAAGCTTAAGTCGTAAGATGCGGGAGGCTCGAAGATCTCCGGTGGTGCTTCGTCGTAGGTTTCCGGTGGCGGTTCGCTAAAAAATGGCTCTTCGGGCTCGACCGGGCCGCTAAATGCAGGAACCGGCTCGCTCGGCTCAGGGACTAAAGTTTTTTTTTCCGCCGTCGCCGCCTGAGTTAGCGGTACATTGCCGAGCGAGTTTTCGAGGGCATCCAAGCGTTCGAGGATCTTTTCAATCGGCGTCAGACGACGCATCTCCACCAGCTTTACAAGCCCGAGCTCGAGCATGTATCGCGGCTGCGTTGCGTCCTTTAGTTTCGTCTCGGTGTCGGCGATGCAGTTGAAATACCGCAGCAGATCGCTTTCGCTGAAATTCGCAGCGAGCTTTTCAGTCTGTTCCGGTTCGAGCATCGCCGCGTCGAGCAAAACTTCGGCATTTCCGGCGACTTTGAAAACCATCAGGTCGCGGATCACCGAAAGCAGATCGCGGCAAAAATTGCGAAGGTCGTGGCCTTCGCTGATCAGGTGTTCGACGACGTCGAGCTGCGATTTCGCGTCGTGGTCGGCGATCGCCTGTACACTCTTGATCAGCACGTCGCGGCCGGCCATGCCGAGGGCACGCGTCACGTCCGCGACCTCGATCTTACCCGTGGAAAAACTTATTACCTGGTCGAAGTTAGACTGCGCATCGCGCATAGAGCCCTCGCCTGAGCGGGCGAGCTCGCGCAAAGCAGCCTCGCTCACATCGACCTTTTCCGCATCGGCAATAATTTTTAGCCGCTCGAAGATCTTCTGCTGCGGGATCGTGCGGAACATGAATTCCTGACACCGCGAGGTGATCGTTTCCGGCACCTTGTGCAGCTCGGTCGTCGCCATGATGAAGACGACGTTCGGCGGCGGCTCTTCTACCGTTTTCAAAAGCGCGTTGAACGAAGAGGTCGAAAGCATATGGACCTCGTCGATGATGAAAACGCGGTAGCGGTCGCGGGCGGGAGATATGTTTATGTTTTCGAGAATTATGTCGCGGATGTCCTGTACACCCGTATTGGAGGCCGCGTCGAACTCGAGCACGTCGATCGAACGGCTCTCGGAAATTTCGGCGCATGAAGGGCAAGGATCGGGATCGGTCGATTCGCAGGGCGTGATATTCGGCTTGTCGGTCTTGTGACAATTAAGGGCCTTTGCAAGCAGCCGCGCCGTCGTCGTTTTCCCCACGCCGCGTGCGCCGGCGAAGAGGTACGCGTGATGCAGTCGGTCATGCTCGATCGCGTTACGCAGCGTCTGCGTAATATGCTCCTGGCCGGTGACCTCGTCGAAAGCCTGCGGCCGCCATTTTCGTGCTATTACCTGGTAAGACATCGGAGTTGTGTCAGAACCGGGAACGGTAGTGACCGGGTTTCTTAAGAATAAAGGATAAAGGCGAAAGGATAAAGTTGCGTCAGAACCGGGAACGAAGTGACCGGGTGGTTAACTTGCGGCTTGCCGCGATGATGAGCGGAAAGCCTGTGGCTTTCCGGGTACTGCTCGATCTACCAGCAGCGGAGGCTGAGCCTCCGCTATGTCTTTTAGGGCAAGCTGTCGGAAGGGCAAGCCCTTCCGCTCATCGGGCGGCAAGCCGCAAATGGAAACCTTTCCAATTGCCTATTCATGTTACGATTCTGACCAAACAATGAAACTGTCGCGTCCCATTTCAACGATCGTGTTTCTGTTTCTGCTCTTTAGTTTAGGCTTTTCACAACCCAAAGACTTCACCCGCTGGGTCAATCCGTTCGTCGGCACGGGCGGGCACGGGCATACGTTTCCGGGGGCGACGCTGCCGTTCGGGATGGTGCAGCTTTCCCCCGACACCCGCATCGACAACTGGGACGGCTCCAGCGGCTATCACTAC
>JAICPV010000592.1 GCA_025929655.1 Pyrinomonadaceae bacterium | reverse complement strand
GCGAATTACGATCCCGACTTCCCCGCCCGGGGCGGCGAAGTCGATTGGGGACTCGCGCTTTCCGGCGGCGGTCTGCGTTCGGCGGCTTTCTCGATCGGTGCGATGAAGGCTCTCTACGATCTTGGCCTGCTCGACGACATCGACGTCATCTCCAGCGTCTCTGGCGGCGGTTATGCATCGTACTGGCTCTACTCGCGGTATCTGCCCGAGGACGCATACAACTTTGGCGACGCGGCATTCCGCGACGACCTTTTTTCGCGCAACGTCTGTACGCTCGGTTCAAAGAGCAACTTCTTCCCGTTTAGCCGGATGATCGCAGCGGTACTCAGCCCGCGCAGCAAGGCGTTCAGGAAGTATCGCGATTCGATCGAATGGAGCTTCGGCCCGGACCATTGGCGTTCGCGAAAGCATATACGCGGGGCGGGTGAATCGGAGATGCGGCGCTTGCGCCATCTGCTGCCCGCTATCACCGCCGGACGCGCACCCTATTTCATAATCAACGCGACGATCGAGAACGATAAAGGCCGGCAGGGGCAGAAACTCGACGAGATCGAAAAGACGTTCGAGATCGGTCCGACATATCGCGGCAGCACGGCGCTCGGTTTTTCGGAATGGAAGTCGGACGCTACGGGCATCAATGCATGGTGCAACGCGACCGCAATGTCCGGTGCCGGCATTCGGTTCAAGTTTTCCAGAAAGATCGCCGATTATGACGAACCGGATGATAAGGACCAGATCGACCTTGCTGACGGAGGGCTGTCCGAGAATCTCGCCGCCCTGCCGCTGATCCGCCGCGGCGTCAAGAACATTATCATCGTCGATGCCGAGAATGATCCGGGTTACAAGTTCATTTCCTACTGCAACCTGCGCAAGTACCTCGGGGCTAGAAACATCGCGCTTGCGATCGGGGAGATCGACTCCTTTTTTGATTGCGATACGAAGCGGCACACGACCGGCGCAAAGCGGTTCACTGCGACGGCCGTTGCACAGGGGACCGCGACGTACGAGGGCGGCTTCAGCAAGATCTTCTACATAAAGATGTCGCGGCCGAGATCGATCTTTGGGCGGTCGCCGAACGAACGCGATGCGTTGGGCGGTGCGAAGCACAGGCGAGACATCCGCCCGTCGGCCTGCCGTGAAGGACAGGCCGAACACGTCACCGCGGCGACACTGCGGCGCGACATGCATGCCTATTCGCGATATCTGAATGAGGAGTGGCCATGGGGCAAATTCTTCGAGTTCCTGCCGTGGATCAACTATAACTTCCCGCAGATCACGACCATCGACCAGACCTTTTACAACGACCAGTTGAAAGCCTTTATCGGTCTCGGATATCTGGAGACGATGGAGATCGGGCACGTCGCCCGGAAATAGTCTGGCGAGTCGGGTGAGTCTGGCGAGTCTGGCGCAGTTTCTTAGCACCAAAGGTTGTGCTAAATTACCGCCGCACCGTTAGTGCTTCTTTTGAGTCGCCCTTGGTTTACTATCGACTCGACCCCCTCTTCATTCTTCACTTTTCACTTTTCACTTT
>JAICPV010000114.1 GCA_025929655.1 Pyrinomonadaceae bacterium | reverse complement strand
TTCCTGCCAACTATTCGAAGGCCTTTTGCAATCCAACAAGGATTGTAGATGCAAAACGAATGGCTGTCGAAGCACGGGATTTTGTCGCGTTTTACAAGTTTCTTAGTTAAAGCTGCGCCATCGCGGTCAGCCGTTCGCCAATTTATCCATCCAGGAGCCTTTAAATGAAATTCTCGATCCCACTCGACCGAAGTTTGCTCATCATACTCGGGCTGTTTTTACTGGTAGCGATCGCTGCTCTCACCCCGGCGATCTTCAAAACATCGGCGGGCGGCCGAAACGCCGAGGAATCAGCCCAAAAATCAAAGCGCTTCGGTGACTATGATATTCGCACGGACAAGAACGCTCACGCCAAAGTGCGAGAGATCAGGGGCCGGGCAGCTAAAAGTGCTTCCGATTCGGCGGACGTCCGCGGAAGGTTTTGGCGCGGTGAGGAAAAGCTTCGACAACGCTTGCCGAACCTGAAGGTCGAATACAACAATGACCTGAAAATTCCGGAGGTGATCGCGCCGGATGCGCGAAGCGGGCGTCAATTTCTCACGCCGCCGGGACAGGAAAAGCGAAGTGAAAAGCTGAAGGGCTTCCTGCGAAACAACACGGAGCTTTTCGGCGTCGAAGCCGAGCAGATTTCGGACCTTAAGGTGGCGGCTGATTACGAGAATCCGGAAAACGACCTTGCGATCGCGGAACTCGAACAGGAGATCGACGGGATTCCGGTTTTCCGAGGCAGCGTCAAGGCCGGCTTCACGAGAGCGAACGAGATCGTGCGCGTGATAAACAACCTCGCTCCCGGATTGGACCGCGATAACATCTCCCGTGATTTCGGCGACGCTGAGTCGGCTCTTCATGCCGCAGCCGGGCATATTGAACATCCACTAACACAAGATGAAACATTGATCGACTCGGGACGCTCCGACGAAAATAAGGTTGCCTTCGGTTCGGGCGAATGGGACCCCACAGTAGAAAAGATCTACTTCCCGACGGAGCCGGGGGTCGCCGTTCCAGCATGGCGCGTCCTCATTTGGGAGCGCGAGGCTGCATACTACATGATCGTGGACGCGGCCGACGGTACCTTGCTGTGGCGAAAGAACATCACCGACTCGCAGACGCAGGCAGCAAGCTTTAAGGTTTGGGCAAACCCAAATGCGATGATCAACGTCGCCGAAAATCCGTTCCCAATGACGCCCGGCCCAAGTACGCTCACCGGCGCTCAAGGCGCACCTCTCGCTCGGACGATGGTCACGCGAGTCGGAAACGAGGCGCCTTACAATTTCAACAACAATGGCTGGATAAACGACGGCGTAAATACGACGGACGGCAACGCCGTACAGGCGGGCCTCGACCGCGACATGACGAACGGCGTCGCCGCCGCAACGGGAATGGCGGTCGGGAACGCCCGGGTTTTCGATTACGCGATCAATCCCGGCGCTCCCTTCGCATCGGGCGGCTCGCCCTCGGGGGATCCCCCGCTTCCGGCTTTCAGCCTGACGCCTGCGGAGATCGATACCGCGAGCGACCTAATAACGATCCCGAATCATGGATTGCCCAACGGCGTTATCGTACGGATCAGTTCTACCACGACGGTGCCGGCACCGCTTAGCACCTCTACCGATTATTTCGTTCGGAGTGCGACTCAAAATCAGTTCGCACTAGGGACATCGGCAACCGCGACAACCGCGGTCAACCTCACGTCACCGGGCGTCGGCACGCATACTTTTCGAGTTACGCCCGCCCCGTGTTCCGTGCCTACGACCTTGACCGATTATCAGCGTGCCGTCATAACCCAACTCTTTTACATTTCAAACTGGTACCACGACGAGACGTATCGTCTCGGTTTTACCGAACCGGCACGAAATTTCCAGCATGACAACTTCGGCCGCGGCGGAAATGGAAATGACAGGGTGTCCGCGGAGGCTCAGGACTGCACAAGCGCCAACAACGCTGTCTTTGGGACTGGCCCGGACGGCAACCGCGGGCGAATGCAGATGTACCTTTGGACCGGCCCGACGCCCGATTTTGACGGCAGCCTTGATGCCGACATCGTCATTCACGAGCTCACGCACGGCCTTTCGAACCGTCTTCACGGTAATGCCAGCGGACTTTCGGGCCTGAATATGTCGCGCGCGATGGGCGAAGGCTGGTCGGATTTTTACGCTCACGCATTGCTAAGCGAGCCTTCCGATCCGATCAACGGAGTGTACCCGCTCTCAGGTTACGCGACGTTTAACCCTGCGTTTGATTTCAATAATTATTATTACGGCATCCGACGCTTCCCGAAAGCGGTGATGTCGTTTACGGGTCCGAACGGGAAACCGCATAACCCGATGACGTTCAACGACGTCGACTCGACAAAGCTCAACCTGAACGACGGCGCCTTTGGTCCGGCATTCGACACAAACTCGGGCGGCGGTTCCGATGGCGTTCACAATGCTGGAGAGATCTGGAGCAGCGCGTTATGGGAAGTGCGGGCGAAATATATTGCACGCCTCGGCTGGGCGGTCGGCAATCGGCGCGTGCTTCAGCACGTTACCGACGGCATGAAGCTGGCGCCGATCTCTCCGACGTTTCTGCAGGAACGCGACGCGATAATCGCCGGGGCCTTAGCGACCGGTACCGCCGAAGATGTAGCTGATATCTGGGCAGGATTTGCGATCCGCGGCATGGGCGCCAGCGCGAGCATACAGAATTCCGGCGGTTCCAGCGGTGACGGCTCTGGAACGGGCGTCACGCGAGTTACCGAAGCCTTCGACCTCCCCAACCTGATTCAGACGCCGGAGATCACTGTTTCAGATTCGACCGGCGACGGTGACGGCAATTTCGAACCCGGAGAAACGGTGCGGATCACCGTTCCCTTAAAGAACATCACCGGCATCCTGGCCGAGAATGTGTCCGCACAAATTGTTAACGGAGGGAACGCTTTCTACGGTTCGATCGCGCACAACGGAACCGCGTCGCATCAGATCAATTACACCATTCCGGCCCAAACACAATGCGGCGCGGCGGTCAATATTACGATCAATGTGACGAGCAGCCTCGGGCCGGTTTCGTTCCAGCGAACTATCCAAATCGGGCAGTCCATTGCGACTCTCACCGAGAGCTTTGACGGCGTCGCTGCCCCGACAGTACCTGCCGGATGGACGGTGACGCAGGTCTTGGGCGGAATCAATTTCATAACTACCACGAGCAATGTCAATAGCGCCCCGAACGCGGCTTTCGCGGCAAACTCAAATTCGGACGCGAACGCGGGCGGAACGGATCTTACTTCGCCTGTAACTGCTATCTCGTCGCAAGCGGCGCTCTTGAGTTTCAGGAACCGGTACGATACCGAAGCCGCGTGGGATGGTGGAGTTCTCGAGATAAGCATCGGAGGAGGCGCATTCACGGATATCATTACTGCCGGCGGCACTTTCGTCGAGAACGGCTACAACAACCTGATGACGGCAGCGACCTCGGGCGGCGGCTACATCGCAAATCCACTTCAAGGACGCAATGGCTGGACCGGCAATTCAAACGGCTATCTGACCACAACAGTACGGCTTCCTGCGGCCGCTGCGGGCCAGAATGTTCAGTTCAAATTCCGATTCGGTGCTGACGACAACACAACGGGCGTCGGTCCGAATCCGGGCTGGTATATCGACAATGTTCAGGTCTTTGGACAGTCCGCATGTTCCTTCAACGCGAATGTCACGTCTCGTGCCGATTTCGACGGAGACGGCCGTTCGGACGTTTCTATCTTTCGTCCATCGGAAAACAAGTGGTATGTCGTGCAGTCGAACCTCGGGACCGATGTCGTAAGCTGGGGCCTGGACGGCGACCAGATCGTCCCTGGCCGTTACGATAACGACAACAAAACGGACTACGCCGTATTCCGGCCGTCCGAAGGCAAATGGTATGTGCTCGGCAGCAACGGCTTCACCATCACGGTGCACTCGTGGGGGCTGCCGGGCGATAAACCGGTCGTGGGCGATTACAACGGCGACGGGCTCAACGACCCCGCGGTGTTCCGCCCGAGCGAGAACCGCTGGTACGTGCAGGGCGTAACCGTTCAGGAGTGGGGCCTTGCCGGTGATCTGCCGGTTCCTGGTGACTATAACGGAGATGGTTCTACAGACTTCGCCGTCTTCCGGCCCACCAGCGGCGAATGGTATGTCGCGACGTCCACCGGCGTCATAATAACGGTCAGCTGGGGGCTCAATGGCGATAAGCCGGTCCCTGCGGATTACGACGGGGACGATCAAGACGACTTCGCCGTTTGGCGTCCGTCGGAAGGCAAATGGTACATCATAAAAAGCCAGGGCGGCATCATCGACACGGTCCCATGGGGCCTCAACGGAGACATTCCTGTTCCCGGCGATTACAATGGCGACGGCAAGGACGACCCGGCCGTATACCGAAACGGCACCTGGTATCAGTTGCGATCGGACAACACGATCTTTGTTCAGGATTGGGGATTTGCCAGCGATGTTGCGGTTCCCGCCGCTTACTTACCGTAAAGCCAGGCAGGACAAATTAGGATGCGGGTGCCTCGGTACCCGCATTTTTTTATCAAGTTTCCAGTGAGGGGACCGGGCTGCGCTTCTTTTTACACAGACCTAATTCGAAACTATAGAATAATCCGTGACGAGTTTTCTTTGCACTTTCCGCTTCTTTGCGTGAACCGATATTTCTGTAACGCAACGAAGCGAAGCTCGTAACTATACGAATAGTAAGTTTTGAAGACACTTTGCGGCGCCATTCGGTTTCTTCGACTTTTGCCGCCATATCGCCGTCAAATAACAAAAATGAGTTTAATGAACCCGGAAGTTTTAAAGATCGCAGCTGCCACGATAATTCTGGTCGTTGCATTGATCGGCTACGGCGGGAAATTGAGTACCAACGACCGCGTCTCCGCATCGGCGTCGGGGCCTTCGCCGTCGCACACTGGTGCGCCGAATGAAGCAAATTGTACGGCTTGCCATGCCGATTTTCCTGTCAATAGCGGCGGCGGTGAATTGAAGATAGAAGGGTTGCCGAAAAACTATCTGCCGAGCCAAAAGATCCCGCTCACCGTCACGCTGAACGCCGATGCTACAAAGTACGGCTTCCAAATTACGGCGATCGACCGGCATAGCGAAAAGATCGGAACTTACACTTTGCCGAAAGATGATCCGCCGGAATTACAGCTTGTTGCGGGGATCGTCGGCTCGAATGTACGTCATTACGTCGAGCACACAAGTGACGGCACCGATCCGGCTAAGTTCGGCACAATGTCCTGGAACTTCACCTTCAATGCGCCCGAACGGCGTATGGGCAAGATCCGCCTTTACGCGGCCGGCAATGCCGCAGACAGTGACGGAAGTACAGCGGGCGACCTGATCTATACGGCCTCGGGTGCAACGCTTTCGGGAAGCGCTGTCGCGAGCTTCGACGGCGACCCAAAAAGCGACCTTTCCGTTTTCCGCCCGTCGGACAGCACCTGGTACACCGCGTCGAGCTCGACCGGGATCTATGAAGTCGTTCGTTTCGGCCTCCCGGGCGACATCATTGTGCCCGGCGATTACGACGGAGACGGGAGGACGGACCGCGCCGTCTGGCGACCGTCGAACGCGACCTGGTACTTTCTTTTGAGCTCGAGCGGTTTCACGTTGCAGCCCTTCGGTTTGTCGGGCGATGTTCCGACGCCGGGCGACTACGACGGCGACCTGAAAACAGATGTTTCCGTATGGCGGCCTTCGACCGGGACGTGGTTCTACATCCGCAGTTCTGACGGATTGTTCTCTTCGATCTCGTTCGGCTTGAACGGCGACCGGCCCGTTCCGGCGGACTACGACGGTGACGCAATAACCGATGTCGCGGTCTTTCGGCCGTCAGACTCGACCTGGTACATTGTAAAATCCACCGACGGCCAGTTTTACGTTCAGCCGTTCGGCATCGCCGGCGACGAACCTGTACAAGGAGATTACGATGGAGACGGCCGTGCGGACTTTGCGGTCTTCCGGCCGTCAAACAGCACCTGGTATTTCCTGACAGCCGATTTCATTTTCTATCCCTTTCCATTCGGCCTTAACGGCGACGTTCCGGCACCCGCCGACTACGACGGTGACGGAGCAACCGACATCGCCGTCTACCGTGATGGTTCATGGTTCGTCATCAGTTCGGAGAACTACGCCTTCTCTCAATTCACTTTTGGCCTGCCCGGCGATGTTCCTGTTTCAAGAGGATATATTCCAAATTAGCCGTCTTACGGCTTGTCGCTAAGATCGTTTCCCGATAACTCTTATAAAAAAAGAAACCCGCCTAATGCATTGCTGCAGTCGGCGGGTTTCCGTTTTCGGAGGAAAGCTATTTCCCTGTCTTGTTGTTACGGTTTCTGAACCGGAGCGGGGCTCGGCGAAACCGGGGGTTTCACTGAAGGCACCAGCGTCGGGTCGTTCGCCGGCGTGACGGGATACTGATCCGAGTTGGACATCGGGTTACCCATCGGTACCGGCTGCAGGATCGTGGCGTTGGGCTTGGTCCCCGAGGAACCTGCCGTGACCGCGAAATCGGGCCGTGCTATGCGCGGCGTGATGAAGAACAAGATCTCGTTCGTGTCACGCTGCACGCCTTTGCGTTTGAAGAGGTTCCCGAGAAGCGGGATCCGCGAAATGCCCGGGGTGCGGTCAACATTCTCACGCTCGTCGTCGAAGAGGACTCCGCCGACAACCGTGGTTCCGCCGTCCGGAACAACGACCTGAGTTTCGATCTGCTGGTTGTTGATCGCGGGAGGGACACCAGCGACGATCGTTGCCGTCGAAGCGTTTTCCGCAAGCACGTCCAGCACGATAGTTCCCAGGTCGGTGATCTGCGGCGTGACTTCCAGCTTAAGAGGCACGTCGACATATGTCGTTGTGGCGATTACCCCGGCACCGGATGCCGAACCAGGTTGGACCGTGGTGATAGGGATCTTGGTTCCGCTTTCCATCTTGGCCTTGCGGTTGTTC
>JAICPV010000238.1 GCA_025929655.1 Pyrinomonadaceae bacterium | reverse complement strand
TGGATCGACCTTCGCCGCATCTTTCAATACATCTTCAAACCGACACATTTCGGCGGCGGCCTGCCACAGCTTATCCCGCACACCGTTTACAACAACGCACCGTTCTGCATCGGCGACATCGAGATCACGCCGCTCGAAGTAATTCACGGCAAACTTCCCGTGATCGCTTACCGCTTTAACAATTTTGCATACGCGACCGATCTGAATTTCATCTCGGACGAAACAATCGCCGGCTTACAGGGCCTCGATGTTCTGGTGCTCGATTGCGTGCGCCTAAGACCGCACTCGACTCACCTCGGCCTGAACGAAGCTCTCGAATACGCGGGACGAATCGATGCCAAGAAAACATATCTGACCCACCTGAATCACGATGTTATGTATGAACGTGATTCGGGTTTGCTTCCTGTAAACGTTGAATTCGCCTACGACGGCCTTGTCATAGAATGAACCACAGAATTCAACTTCGTGTCGCTACGATCGAAGATCTTCCTGAAATCGTCCGGATGCTTGCGGATGATTTTCTGGGCGGCAAGCGGGAGAAGGTTGAAGAGACGCTTTCCGATAATTACACCCGCGCGTTTCGAGAAATTGAAAAGGATCCAAATAACGAGTTGATCGTCGCCGAAATCCACGGCAAGGTCGTTGGCACATTTCAACTCACGTATACCCCATCGCTTAGTATTCAAGGCGGAAAACGTTGCACCCTCGAATCAGTGCGAGTAGATTCAAGTTTGCGCGGGAACGGAATCGGGCGCGAGATGATGCTGTGGGCAATTGGACGAGCAAAAGAAAAAGGCTGCGTTTCGACGCAGCTTACGACGCACAAAGAACGCGCCAACGCGCATCGTTTTTATGAAAAACTCGGGTTCGAAACGACGCACCTGGGCATGAAACTGAAGCTCAAATGAGCACAAAATATTGTATTTCCAAAAGTTTATAAGCTTCGCGAAATAACAGACCGGGTTCCTCACGAAAAGCCGCTAAACGCTGCAAACAAGCACATTAACAACTTTCTTCAAAAACACTACATTTGGTGTTGACAAAGTGTGAGCTACACAATATAGTCTATATCCACTGCAGGACACGCCCTTGAATTTGCGCTGAGGACCTCGCCTGCAAATCAACCGAAAATCATCGGGTCTTGACGGGCCGCTCGGAGAAGTAGGCGAGCGTTCGGAGCGGAGTTTTTGGCTTCGAAATTAGCGGCCGCGGAAGATTCGTCGGCGAAATTTTCGAAAATGGCCGGGAGGCGATAGCGATACAAGATGGACACTTTTATATCTCACAGCTCAGCCGCCGCACGTCAGGAAGAAACGCAAACGACGATGCGCGTTACGAAGCGCAACGGCAATCATGAGCCGGTCGATATCAACAAGATCGTCCGCGCCATCTCACGCTGCACGCCGAACCTTCCGAACGTCGATGTGATGCGGATCGCCACAAAAACGATCAGCGGCCTCTACGACGGTGCGACCACGCGCGAGCTCGATAAGCTGTCGATCCAGACCGCCGCAAGTTTGATCTTCGAAGAGCCGGAATACTCGCGGCTCGCCGCACGGCTTCTCAACCAGTACATCGAAAAGGAAGTCCGCAATCAGGAGATCCACTCTTTCTCACAGTCGATAAGTTTTGGCGTCCGCGAAGGCCTTATCGCCGAGCGCGTCGCCAAATTCGTCTCGGATAACAGCCGCAAGCTGAACGACGCGATAGACCAGACCCGCAACGATTTGTTCGAGTTTTTTGGCCTACGCACACTATACGATCGTTATCTCCTGAAGAATCCGGTCACGCGTGATGTGATCGAGACCCCGCAGTTCTTCTGGATGCGCGTAGCTTGCGGCTTATCCGAGACGCCCAACGAGGCGATCGAGCTTTACAGACTGTTTTCGTCGCTGGAGTACGTCCCCTCGACGCCGACGCTTTTCAATTCGGGTACCAAGCACGAACAGCTTTCGTCATGTTTTCTGCTCGACTCGCCGCAAGACAGCCTGGAAAGCATTTACAAAAAATATTCGGACGTAGCGATGCTCTCGAAATTCTCGGGCGGCATCGGCATCGCGTATCACCGCATCCGTTCCCAAGGTTCTTTAATTAGAGGAACCAACGGGCATTCGAACGGCATCGTGCCCTGGCTGAAAACTTTGGACTCGTCCGTTGCAGCGGTCAACCAGGGCGGAAAGCGAAAAGGCGCTTGCTGCGTTTATCTCGAAACCTGGCACGCCGACATCGAAGATTTTCTCGAGCTCCGTGATAACACCGGTGACGAAGCACGCCGCACACACAACTTGAACATCGCGAACTGGATACCGGACATTTTCATGCGCCGCGTGCAAAACGACGAAATGTGGTCGCTGTTCGATCCAAAAGCGGTCCCGCATTTTCCGGATGTTTACGGGGAGGAATTTGAAAGCTCTTACACCGAAGCCGAAGCCGCCGAACAATACGTCCGCCAGGTCAAAGCGCGGGACTTGTATGCCAAAATGATGCGTACGATGGCCCAAACAGGCAACGGGTGGATGACGTTCAAAGATTCGGCTAACCGCAAATCGAACCAGACCGCCCGGCCAGAAAACGTTGTGCACCTTTCGAATCTCTGCACCGAGATCATCGAGGTAACAAGCGAGAACGAAACCGCCGTCTGCAATCTCGGTTCGATCAACGTGGCAAGGTATGTTCGTCGGACCGTGGACGGCCTCGTCCGCAACGAACGCGAAGCGTTCGAATTTGACTACGAGAAACTAAGATCGAACGTGCGCCTTGCAGTTCGCCAGCTCGACCGCGTCATCGACCTTAATTACTACGCGATACCGAGCACGGCCGATTCGAACAATCGTTGGCGAAATATCGGGCTCGGCGTGATGGGCCTGCAGGATGTGTTCTTTCAATTACGTCTGCCGTTCGATTCGGAGGAAGCTCGCAAGATCTCGGCAAAGATACAGGAAGAAATTTATTTCGCGGCTCTCGATGCGTCATGTGAACTCGCTATCCAAAAAGGTGCGCACGTCGCATTTCCCGAAACGCGTGCTGCGGAAGGCATCTTGCAGTTCGACCTTTGGGGCGTTGTTCCCGAGGATATGGCCCGGTGGAACTCGCTTCGCGAAAGGATAAAGACGAACGGCCTTCGAAATTCGCTGATGATCGCGATCGCACCGACGGCGACCATCGCCTCGATCGCCGGCTGCTACGAATGCATCGAGCCGCAGGTCTCGAACCTTTTCAAACGCGAGACGCTTAGCGGCGATTTCGTCCAGATCAATAAGTACCTTGTTCAGGAGCTGAAAGCTCTCGGCCTTTGGACCGACGAGATCCGAAACAAGATAAAACTCGCAGAAGGGTCGGTACAGGAGATCGACGAATTTTCAGACGAGCTAAAAGCGATCTACCGCACTGCGTGGGAGATCCCGATGCGTTCCTTGATCGACATGCAGGCCGACCGCGGAGCATTCATTGACCAATCGGCGTCGCTCAACCTTTTCATGGAAAGCCCGTCGATCGGCAAGCTCTCGTCGATGTACATGTACGCTTGGGAAAAAGGCCTGAAGACGACCTACTACCTGCGCTCTAGGCCAGCAACGAAGATCGCGCAGGTGACTGCTGAGTTTAAAACATCGGACCTGAGCGAAGATGCAAAGGATAAAGTTTATTCCGACGTGGCCGCGTTAGTCTGTTCGTTGGAAAACCCGGAAGCATGCGAAGCTTGCCAGTGATCGAACGCGCAGAGCCGCGGAGAAATACGATGAAACGAAACGCATTCTTGATTTTCTCGACGCTTCTCCTCGCATTTAACACGGCTGTTCAATCACAAACGCCAGTTCGAGCGAAAGATAGAACGACGACAGGAGCGGGACCAAAAGTGATCACGCGCCCTGCGAGCGCAGCGCCGGAGCTACCTTACGACGCGGGGACCGTAAGATTTCTCGCATCAAGCGAAGAAACAAACGGCTCTTGGTCAATGTTCGAAGTTAAGGAAATGCCCGGCTATAAGACTGCTTGGCACCGGCACAACGAACGAGATGAAGCTTTTTATATCCTGGAAGGGGTTTTGACGATGAAGATCGAGGACCACGTCGCCCAATACCCTGCGGGGTCCTACATCGTAGTCCCTAAGGGAACGCCGCATGGCCAAGGGAATTTCGGAAAAGTTCCGACGCGTGTGCTCCTGACTTTCACGCCGGCGGGATTTGATGAATTTTTCAAAGATCGAGTTGAACTTTTCAGGACCATTAAGCCCGGGTCTCCACAGTTTGCCGACAAATTCAACGAGCTTCGAAAGAAGCACTCGGGGCATGTCGAGATACTCGGCTTGTGGGATATCAAATAATAGAGGATCTAAACAGAATCATGCTGCTTGACCCCGGATTTAACCTCACTCTTCGTCCGATGAAGTATCCCGATTTCTATGAAATGTATAGAAACGCGATCAAGAACACGTGGACTGTCGAAGAGGTTGATTTTTCGACCGACGTGACGGACCTGCGTGCGAAGATGACGCCGGCGGAGCGGCATTTGATCAATCGGCTTGTGGCATTTTTCGCGACGGGCGATTCCATCGTGGCGAACAATCTCGTACTGAACCTTTACAAGCACATCAATTCGCCCGAGGCGCGGATGTACCTCTCGCGGCAGCTTTATGAAGAGGC
>JAICPV010000569.1 GCA_025929655.1 Pyrinomonadaceae bacterium | reverse complement strand
GATCGTTTTCATCTCGTCGATCTTCATCGGGATGAGCGTGCTTGTTGCACGTTTCGCGGGCGCGGGCGATGAGCAAAAGGTGAACAGAACCGTGTATCAGGCGTTCCTGACCGCGATCTTCATGTCTTTCGGCATATTGGCACCGGTCGGTTATTTCGCCGCGCCTTATTTGCTCGACCTCGTCAACACCGCGCCGGAAGTGAAAGCCGAGGCGCTTCCGTTCCTGCGCGTGATGTATGTTTTCAGCGGCGGCATGCTGATCTTTTTCATGCTCGGCGGAGCGCTGCGTTCAGCAGGTGACGCTCGCACACCGATGGTGCTCGGGATCGTTATGACCGTGCTCAACCTCATTTTGAACATCGTTTTGATCAGTGGCCTCGGGCCGATACCGGCATTCGGGACGATGGGCTCGGCGATGGGAACCTGCATCGCTGCGGGATCGGTATCGATCTATGCGCTTTGGCGTCTCTGGTACGGAGGATGGGCGGTTTCTTTTCCGCGCGGCGGCAGCTACGCGCCGGATTGGGGCGTGATACGGAAACTATTTAAGTTCGGTTTGCCGGCCGGTATTCAGGGCATTGCGATGAACGTCGGCGGTGTGCTGCTTCTTTCCTTCATCGGCTCTCTTGCACAAAGCGCCGCTGCTCAAGCGGCTTACGCAGTATCCTACGTGCAGCTTTTTTCGCTGATCACGTGGACGTCGATGGGTTTAATGGGCGCGGCCGCGTCCGTCGCGGGTCAAAACCTCGGGGCGGGGCATCCGGACCGGGCGAACACGGCGATACATATTGCCGCTCGTTTCGGAATGGCGGGCTCGGCCTTTGTCGGATTCTTCTTTTTCTTTTTCCCGCAGCAGCTTCTGGCGATATTCGGTATGACCGAGCCGGCCGTCGTTGAGATCGGAACTCAACTGCTTCGCGTTCTCGCTTTTTCGGGGATTTTCATATCGGTTGCATTAACTTACACTGGCGGCCTACAAGGAACCGGAGATACGAAGAGCCCGCTGTACATTTCGATAATTTCGCAGGTGGCCGTACCGCTCGGCATCTGTTTCGTAATGCAGCAGATGGGAACGCTGGAGCCGATCCATATTTGGCTGGCCATTCTCGCGGGACATTTCACCCGCTGCCTTTTGAGCATTCTCCGCTTCAATCAGGGCAAATGGAGGAGCATTTCGGTCGATATTGAGACAACGAAAGCCTAATCTTCTCCTTCGGGCTCTTCATCTTCGTTTTCAGGGTCGAAATCTTCATAGCCGTGCGCGTCATCGTAATAGTATGATCGCTTTTCTTCCGCTTCGCATTCGGTTTCGTCATCCTGCTTGATAGGTTCTTTTTGGCTCTGCATTTCGAACTTTTGAGACCTTCTATTCTCGCTAACACTTCGCGTTTTCTGGCATAGTATATACGTATGAAACGAACGCCGGAAGAACGGCTCTTGGACCCGCGTCCGGGGAGCAAGATCGCGGAGGCGAAAGAGTTCGGAATAGATCTCACGCTTCTAGCCTCGAAGCTCAGGAAGTCGCCACAGGAACGAATCGACGAGCTGCAGTCCGGTATGGAATTTCTTGACGAACTTAAACGGGCAAGGAACAAGGGTCCGATCAAAGAAAACAATCAATAATGATCGACCTGAAAAAAGCTATAACAAGCTTG
>JAICPV010000053.1 GCA_025929655.1 Pyrinomonadaceae bacterium | reverse complement strand
CTTTGATGCTGATTGATTTATAATTCATTTTGCAAAATCGATTCAAATTCATGATCCCCTTTCCGGTCCGCCATGACGCTGCCCTGCAAGGATGGTGATGCATGAACATCGGCGGATCTTGATGCGTATAGTATTCGTTCGATCTTGACACAAATGGATCCCGCGAACCTCTTAGGCCAGACACTGGATTCTAAATACCTGATCGACCGCGAACTCGGCCGCGGCGGTATGGGAACGGTGTATCTTGCGACCCACATCGGCACGGAACGTCCGGTTGCCGTCAAAGTGATCTCTCCGCAGTATATGAAACGCGCGGAATTCGTCGAACGCTTCCGACGCGAAGCGCGCGCCGCGGGGCGCCTGCGGCATCCGAATGTCGTTGATGTAACAGACTTCGGCTTCACAGATATCGATTCCGGCCGCGTTGCGTACCTCGTGATGGAATACCTCGACGGCTGCACGCTCGGGGAGATCCTCGAAGAGGAACAGAATCTTCCGGTTGGTTGGACGCTCGACATCCTGGAACAGGTTTGTTCCGCCGTTCAGGAAGCGCATGAGCAGGGGATCATTCACCGCGACTTGAAGCCGGACAACATTTGGCTCGAACCAAACCAACGCGGCGGCTATACCGTCAAGGTCCTTGATTTCGGTATCGCGAAACTTGAGGCCGTTCAGCCCGTCGATACGGGCGAGCATGAAATCCGCGTCTCCGCGACACCGACTCTTTCGAGTTCTGCAAACGCGACATTCGGCGGCGTCGACGACACCGCGATCCACGAAAGTATTTCTCCGACGATGCTAGCGGAAGCGGCTACATTGGCCGGAATTACGGATGCTTCTACCGTTGCGATCGCTCCCAAAAACGAAGTGGCTTCAGAAGCGAATACCGCGATCTTTCAGGACACAAACGGTTCGCAAACTGATCAGGATTCGGTAGGGACCAAACTAATATCAGTTCCTGACAGTACGGGGAAAAGCGATTCGCAGGCAGGGACGGACGATCGTTCGGACATCGATCTTGCGACAAAGGACCTCACCAAGGTCGGTGCCGTGCTTGGAACACCGCTTTACATGTCGCCGGAGCAATGCAGCGGGCGAAAGCTCGACCCGCGATCGGATATCTACAGCCTGGGCGTTATCGCGTACCAGATGCTCTCAGGTGAGACGCCGTTCAAAGGCGATTTTTCAAAGGTGATGGAAGCACACAAGCTGCTTCCGCCTCCGACTTTGAAGGCCAAGAAAGTCCGCAAGAAAATGAAGCGGGTGATCGCGTCCGCGCTCTCGAAGGATCCGGAGAAGCGCCCGCAGACCGCTGAGGCGTTGGCTAGCGAGCTGCGGTCACGCTCTGAAGGGATCTTTGGTTTGCTCCGTCGCGCGTTTGTTATTTACAGCGAGCGGCTCGGGAAATATCTTTTTCTGGCAACATTTTTTTCGTTGCCGATGGTCGTGCTTACGCTTGTTTTGATCGCATTTTCGTTCATGCGCGTTAGCGGGCTGATAGATGAATCAGTCGCATCTGCCGGATTGACCTTCAGCGGCATCTCTCTCTCTGTAGCCAGCGCTTTCTGCACCAGCCTGATCGTTGCGACGATCTCATGGATCGTCACACAGTACATGGCGGTGCCTTTGAGGCCGATCAGACTCCGCCCGTCGATAGCCGAGGCGCGAAAGAAATGGAAACGCCTGGCCGCGACCGGATTTCTGACCGCGGTGTTGCCGTTTATCATTTCTTCTATTGGCGGGTTGATCGGCGGCGTCGTATTTGGGCTGTTAATGCTGATCACGTATCCATTCACGGGGTCGTGGGGACCCGTCGTTATAGGCGCCGTAATTGGCGGATTGCTGCTTGCCCTGATCGGTTTTTTTGGTTCTTACACGGCGTTCGTCCTCGTCTCGCCGGTCGTAATGTTGGAGAACGTAGGCGTTTTCGAGGCACTTCGACGCTCGTTCGTGCTCGTTCGGCGGTCGTTCATGACGGCCGCCGGTGCTGTGCTGATCATGTTCCTGCTTCCTGCGATCATCGCCGGTGCGATCGCATACGTCGTTAATGTTTCCGCTCAGGCGTTCGATCCAGCCGAGAAACAGTCGAATAAAACCGTTGTAGAGCAGCCTAAAGATTCGACGGCAACGGCTGCAGACGTTCCAGAATCAAAAGTCGAGCAAGCAGGCGGATGGAACTGGTCTATAGGCGGATCGAAACGTTCGCGTGGGGGCGAAGACATGGACATGCGAGGGCGTTTGAAACATACGTTCCTCGAATCGCTTATTCAGATCTTCTGGCTGCCGATGCAGATCTTTGTTTTTTCATTCTCGTCGATCATAGTTGCGTTGTTGTATCTCAAAACGCGCCAGACGGGAGGGGAGCCGTTAACAGATCTTCTCGCGAAGTTTGAAGAGACCGATTACCCGCGAAAGAAATGGCAGGAGCGGGTCCGGCAGCGGCTGATACAGTCCGGAAGGCTTACGACGACGAGCAAGCCTTAAAAAGTTTAGTGAGATCAATCCTAAAAATTGCGGTCATAGTTGTTTTCGTGATCGCGGCCTCGGCCGTCGTCAACGGCCAAACCGTCCAACGCGAACTAGCGCTATCGAGCGGACAGACTATCGAGATAATCAACCGATTCGGCCGTGTCGAGGTTGTAGCCCAGGGACCTGCCGCCCTCGATGCTTCAGACAAGGCCGCTGTTGATGAATTGCAGAAACCCGCACAAAATAACCCGGAAAACGAGCTTGCACCCGGAATGCTTTCGATCATTTCGAAAGATGAGCTATCTGAAAGCGAGGTCATTGTTCAAAATTCGAAGGGCCATTTTCTGATCGAGGTGAAACCGAGTTCGCTTTCAAAGCGGATCGATCTAAAGCTTTCGGTTCCCGAAAGGACCAAACTGGAGGTCGAAACGCGCGACGGCATTATCCTGGTGGACGGCGATTTCGAATCCGTGAAAGCCACGACCGACACCGGAACCATCGCTGCCGATGTGCCTGTCGACGATCTGAAATACGAATTCCATTGGACGACATCGAAACCGCGTTTCCTTGCGGACTTCGACCTTGAAGAAGTGAAGGAGCGTTCGGGCGGGCGATTTCAGATCAAAGGACGCTTTCCCTCGCAGGAAAAAAGTAAAAAACCAAAGGCAGAGCCAAGAGCTGTAGCGAGTGTGCGCGAGTCAGAGCCGACTGCGTCAGCGGGCGGCCAGGAGGTTAAAACTTCCGAATCCGAAACCAACGTCGATACGCCGGTGGAAAAAGACAGGGACAAAAAATCAAAAACGAAAAAAAGAAAAACCGGGAGCGAAAACTCCACATCCGTTTCTTTAAATTTCACCACTGCGCGGGGTATCGTGCTTCTTAACGTTCCGCCGAACGAAGTTACAAGCGATCTGCGAGAACGCCCGCTAACCGAGGCAGCAAAAGCCATCGTGAAAAGCGGCGATGTCGACCTGGTGGAGGCCATCCGCCGTGCGAGCCCGAAATATTTCGGCGACTTTGCGAAAACGCTCCCGCCGGCGCGTTCGCTTCCTGTTCTTTCCACCACGGAACGTCGTGAGGATATCGCGCAGGCGAACGTTAAAACTGCGACGGCGCGCGTGGTAGATGTTCACAATCGTGCGATCGGTGACCTGAAACCCGAGGATTTTGAGGTCACGGAAAGCGGCGATACACGCGAGATCGTTTCCGTGAAGCCCGTTTCTGCTCCCGTGAATCTCGTACTTCTCCTGGATGTTTCGGGCAGCATCGATGAGTACGTGAATTTTATCCGCAAAGCGGCGCGTAATTTCGTGAATACGGTCGATAAAAACGACCGCGTTTCGATCGTTTTGTTCAATGAAGATGTCAAGGTCCTCGCCGGATTCACCACAGACAAGACAAAACTTTCCGAAAGCTTGGACACGTTCGACGCCGGCGGAGCGACTGCCTACTACGATGCGTTGGGATACACGTTGATGGAAACCCTGCGGCCGTTGAAAGGCGACCGAACCGCGATCGTGATCTTGACGGACGGCGACGATAACCGTTCATTCATTCCGTTTGATTCTCTCGCCGGTTCGATCGCGGAAAGCGGTGCGTTGATCTATCCGCTTTATGTCCCGACCAGCCTGGCAGCGCAGGGAGCGACTCAGGATTTGAACGCCGCTGTCGACCCGCTGCGTCAGCGCTACCTCAATGTTTCGCTCACGTCGAAGGCCCAGGAAGAAGGGGAGCGTCTTGCGAAGCTTTCCGGTGGCGTCTATTATCCGATCGCGCAGCTTTCGCAGATCCAGCAGGCTTACGAAGACATCGCCCGCCAGCTTCGCAGCGCATACGATATTACATTTCGCTCCCAGATCGTTGAAGCACCATCAAGAACCGGCACCGGCAACAACCGGCCGTCGCCACGTCTCAAGATCCGCGTCAAACGTCCCGACGCGTACGTGCAAATAAACAGCGTCCGGCGATAAATAAAAAAAATCGGTAAATAGCTTCCATACTTAGCGAAAAGGCTCCTCCCTTTTCCGGAGCTCGACGCATCAATTTCAGAGGCCGAGCCTCCGAGGGTTTTTAGAACGGGTGAACGGAAGGGCATACCCGATTTGTACCGCCTTAACCGATTTGCTTAAATGATTGTTTGTTTCTGACGCAGGTTTTACATTATGGGCAACGCATTTGTAGGGGCACTGGAGAAGAAGGCCGAGGCCGAGTGGTTGAAGGCGGTGGGGTCTTTGCTGCCGGATATTCATGAGGTGGACCGCAACGCGGTGCAGATCTGGTTTCGGTTCTATCCGCTGGACCTTTTGAACTATCTGGAATCGTCGGACGACCCGGAAGAGGCGATGAAGGGGATCTCGATGACCGGCGATTTCGGCGTGCTCGACAAGATCGATACGTCGCATCGTTTTCTTTACGGGCACCGCTATTGGCCGCAGGTGAAGGAAGTGATCACGAAACGCGCCGAGACGATGGACGGCGTCGGCGATCTTGCGAATGAGATCAGGACGCTTACGCACCTCGCTTCGGTGAAGGCAAAAACGAGCGAGCCGCTGATAATGGCGATCTGCGCGGTCGGACTGATGAGTCTCGTGCAGGTTGGGCTAGACGAATTCAGAAAAGCTCCGGGAGCCATCGAGCAGCCCCAGGGCCTTTGGGCGAAGTCGCCCGACGAGATCGTTGCAGAACGCGCAAAAGACGATTCGCAGGGCATCTTTGGGTTCCTGAAAACGGTCGATAAGAAATTTTCGATCCATTTCAAGGCATTCGAGTCGGAAGGGAAGTTTCCGATCATCAACGATGAAGAGATCGCGTCTGCTTCACAAAAAGATCATTCCCGGGATTGGCAGTCGTTGGATTATCGCTGCTGGGAAGGGCCGGTTCCGATCGAGTGCACGTCAGCCTCGTGCGGTACATGCTGGGTCGGCGTTATCGGCGGTCAGGAAAAATTAACCGAGCCTTCGCCCCGGGAACGCCGCGCGATGCGGGTGTTCGGGTACAACCAGCCCGAGGAACAGAAGCCATTTATCCGCCTCGCCTGTCAGGCTCGAGCTAACGGCAACGTGCATATCGTCATTCCACCGTGGAATGCCGTGTTCGGTAAAAAAGTGCGCGGGAATGTCGAGGACGTTGAGCTTGAACCTGTGACGACCTCTGCAAAAAAACTCCGCGAAACAATTGCCACCGCGACATCCGGAGAATGACAGGCAGAAACCCGACCGATAGGGAAGGTGTAAATCCGATGGTTAGAAGAGAGACCCTCGCTATCGCTCGGGTTTCCGCCTGTGTGGTAAAACTCTTTCGTGACCACTGACGAGCGCAACTTTTCTCCGGTCGTCTTCGTGCTTATCGCCGTGTTTCTCTGGAGCACGGGCGGGTTGTTCATCAAGCTTACGACGCTGGACGCTTATCAAGTCACGTTCTTTCGCTCGCTCTTCGCCGCCGTCACGGTCCTGCTGCTCACGCGGAAAGACGGATTAAGGATCGACGCATTCGGCATCCTGACGACGATCATTTACGCGCTGCTTTTGTTCCTGTTCGTTTGGGCGACGAAGAAGACGACGGCCGCGAACGCGATATTCCTTCAGTACACTGCTCCGATCTACATACTGGTCTTTGCACCGTTCGTTATCGGCGAAAAGTTTCATCTTCGCGACCTGATCACGGTCGTTGTCGTGCTTGCGGGGATGAGTCTTTTCTTCGTGGGGCAGCTTCGACTTGAAGACTATCAGGGAAACATCGCCGCGCTTTTTTCCGGTGTTTTGCTTGGTCTTTACATAATGTTGTTGCGGCATCCGAGGGCCGATCACCTCAATCCGGTCATCACCGTGATCTATGGAAACTTTCTGTTGGCGCTTGTGAATTCACCGTCTGGTATTTCTGCGATCCCTTCAATGACATATTTGGATTGGTTCGCGGTTTCGTTTCTCGGCGTCGTGCAGATCGGGATTTCATACATCTTATTTATAAAAGGTGTGCGCGGAGGCACGCGGCCGCTGGACGCTAGCCTGATCGGGTTTATCGAGCCGCTGCTCAATCCAGTATGGGTTTTCATTTTCGTCGGTGAACGGCCTTCCCAATGGGCATTGCTCGGCGGCGCGATAATTATCACAGCGATCGCTGTGCATACGCTGAGACAATATGCCGGTCAGAAACGCGATTTAAATGCAGAAGCCCGCACGTGAGTAAGGGCTAAACACTCGACGTAGAACAACCTTGTACAAGAAGGGATGTGTCTACCTTGGAAGTTACGCCCTCACTTACGTGCGGGCTTCTGCAATGTTGTGATAACATTGACGAATACTTGCAAAATGAGGCCGCTATTAGGCCTTTAATAATTTCTACAATCTGTCATTTGAACAAATATAGAGCCTGAACCCGAAAACTATGGCGAACTATACGATCCCCGAAAACATTGCAAACACGGAACTTAACCGCTGGCTGGCCGACATGGCCGAGCTTTGCGAGCCGGATGCGATCCATCTTTGCGACGGTTCCGACGAGGAATACAACAGACTGTGCCAGGAGATGGTTGACGCAGGCACGTTCATCAAGCTGAACGAGGAAAAACGCCCGAACAGCTTCCTTGCGCGTTCGCATCCGTCGGACGTAGCCCGTGTCGAGGACCGTACCTACATTTGCTCGCGTGCGAAGATCGACGCCGGCCCGACGAACAACTGGATGGCGCCGTCGGAAATGAAAGGGATTCTGACGCCAAAATTTCGCGGTTCGATGCGCGGCCGCACGATGTATGTCATCCCGTTTTGCATGGGACCGCTCGGTTCGCCGATCTCGCAGTTCGGCGTGCAGCTTTCCGACTCGCCGTACGTCGCCGTGAACATGAAGATCATGACGAGGATGGGCACGAAAGCGCTCGATGCGATGGGCGACGGCGAGTTTACAAAATGCTTACACTCGGTCGGGATGCCGCTTGCGGAGGGCCAAGCTGATGTTGCATGGCCGTGCTCGCCCGACCCGAAAGATAAATACATCGTCCATTTCCCGGAGGAAAATTCGATCGTTTCGTATGGCTCCGGATATGGCGGCAACGCGCTGCTCGGTAAGAAGTGCCTTGCGCTTCGCATCGCATCTACGCTCGGCCGCGCTCAGGGCTGGCTGGCAGAGCATATGCTGATCGTCGGCGTGAAATCGCCTGACGGCCGGAAGGATTACGTCTGCGCGGCGTTCCCGTCGGCATGCGGCAAGACGAACTTTGCAATGCTGATCCCACCGAAGCCGTTCCAGGAAGAAGGCTGGGAAATCACCACAGTCGGAGACGACATAGCGTGGATCAAACCCGACGACACCGGCAAGCTGCGGGCGATCAATCCGGAATTCGGGTTCTTCGGCGTTGCTCCCGGAACGAACTACTCGACCAATCCGAACGCGATGGAGTCGATCAGGGAAAACACGATCTTTACGAACGTGGCCCTGACCGACGACGGCGACGTTTGGTGGGAAGGCATGGACGGCGAACCGCCGGCACATGCGATCGACTGGCAGGGTAATGATTGGACGCCGGGCTCGGAATCGAAAGCCGCGCATCCGAACGCGCGCTTTACCGCTCCGATCACGCAGTGCCCGGTGGTTGATGAAAAGTTTGACGATCCGTCTGGTGTGCCTGTTTCTGCGTTCATATTTGGCGGCCGCCGCAATTCGGTCGTTCCGCTGGTGCAGCAGTCATTCAACTGGGCGTTCGGCGTTTACATGGCCGCAACGATGGGCTCCGAGATGACGGCCGCCGCGTTCGGCAATATCGGCGAGGTTCGCCGCGATCCATTCGCGATGCTGCCGTTCGCCGGTTATCACATGGGCGATTATTTTTCGCACTGGCTAAGCCTCGGCCGGCAGATCCCCGACCCGCCGCGGATCTTTTCCGTCAATTGGTTCCTGAAAGATGAGAACGGCAAGTTCGCGTGGCCGGGATTCGGTGAGAACATGCGCGTACTTAAATGGGTCGTCGAGCGGTCGCGGGGCAAATCGGTGGGCACTGAAACGCCGCTCGGATGGATGCCGAAATATGAGCACATGGATTGGCGAGGACTCGATTTTTCGAAAGAACAGTTTGAAAAAGTGATGAAGATCGACCGCGAATTGTGGCTGCAAGAGATCGCACAGCACGACGACCTTTTCTACAAGCTTTACGATCGCCTGCCGAAGGAAATGACGTTCATGCGCGAGTTGCTGGTTTCGAACCTTTGGCGATCGAAGGAACTCGGACTTGCGACGCCGAGGCCGGAGCCGATCGAAACCGCAAAGGCGGCAAGTTAACGACAATGAAAGCGGGCGCTGATGCGGCCGCTTTTTTTCACTCAAAACAACGATCTTTCGTATAATCTTTTCGTAAGATTTGTTGGACGAATTTCACTTAAATTTCATCTAATCAACACTATGAACGAATTTGCAACATCGTTTGGACAATCTGCAGCGGAAGCGCTCCCGGAAAAACGGGCGCAGTTCATCCGCAAGACCTACATGCTGCTTGCCGCGGCGATCCTTGCTTTCATCGGCGTGGAGGCGGCTCTCTTTGTTTCGGGAGCAGCGACCGCGATCGCTACCATGATATTCAGCGGTGGAGCCATGGGCTGGCTGCTGGTTCTCGGGCTGTTTATGGGCGTCTCGTTCTTGGCGAATCGCTGGGCTGTGTCTGAGACGTCGAAGATGACACAGTTCCTGGGACTGGGAATATTCATCGTAGCCGAGGCCGTGATCTTCGTCCCGTTGATCTTCATCTCGACGTATTACGCGGGTGACGCGTCGGTCCTAATGAAGGCGGGGATCGTTACGCTCGGCCTGTTCCTCGGGATAACCGCGACGGTGTTTCTGACGCGGAGCGATTTTTCATTCCTCGGACCGATCCTTGCGATCGGCGGATTTATGGCTCTCGGGTTCATCGTAGCAAGCGCGCTCTTCGGATTTACGCTCGGCACCGTCTTCGCTTTCGTAATGGTGGCGTTTGCGGGCACCGCGATACTTTACGAAACGTCTAATGTACTTCATCGCTTCAACACCGAGCAGCACGTCGCTGCGTCGCTGACGTTGTTTGCCAGCATCGCACTGCTGTTCTGGTATGTATTGACGATCTTCAGCTCGCGCGATTAGGTTTAGAGTTCACGCTTTAGCGTGCT
>JAICPV010000042.1 GCA_025929655.1 Pyrinomonadaceae bacterium | reverse complement strand
AATTAAGGAACATCGAAGCCGTCCAAGCCCGGAATATTAAAGCTGGCCTGGCCGCCGCCCTGTCCCTGGCCCCGAAGATTGCCCGAGGCTTGTGCCGCACGAATAAAAGGCTCGACTCCGGCAAGCAGCTTGATCGCGCTGATATGGTCGGCCGAGTCACTGCGGGTGCTCGAAACAGCGATCATGTCGCCTACTTTCAGATCGGCTGCGGTGATAGTTGGAAATCGCTCCAGCATCTCGTCGATGCCGCCGCCGCGGCCGCCCCTCATCGGTCGCCCGCCGCCGGCACCCGGTTGGCCTGCTTGCGCTCCGGGGGCGCCGCCCGGACGCTGTCCGCCCGCGCCTCGCCCGCCCATTCCTGGACCGCCGGCCATTCGCTGCGCAAACTCCTCAGGAAACTTTTTCATCGTCGACGCGGTGGCCAAGGCGATGGTCACGTCTTTGTTCGTCTGCAGGTTTGTAATGACGATCTCGTTCTTCGCGGTGTCGATCGACTTCACGGTTCCGGCGATCGTCTGGAACGCACCCGTAACGACTTCCTCCGCGGCAAAGCTCAGGCCGTCCGCGCTCTTGTCACCTACGGCGCGGATCATATCGCCCGGCTTTATATCGCTGAGCGAGCTGGCCACCGCTTCGCTGTACTTGACGGAGTTCGGAGCATAACGCTTGAAGATCGCACCGTCCTTCGGCGACAACATTGTCATTGACGACCCCATCAGCGTTCTGACCTCGACCGCGACCTGACCGGTCTGCGGATTTACGGTCGCTACCTTCCCTGATATACCACGAACTGTCCAACGCTGTGCGTCCTTCGCATTACGCTGCGCGATGTCCGATTGCGACATCAGGTAAACCGTCCGCGCCGGCAGCCTCGACTTGTCTTCGCCGAAGAAGCCGGAAACAATTACCTTGTCCCCCGAAACGATATCCGACAGCGCGGCAGGCGTTGCAGACGCAATGCTCGGCTTTTCAGCGGCAACGCGTTTGAACTCGGTCTTCGCCGTCAGCTCCACCGTCAGCTGAGAGTCTTTGGTTTTGATTAAGAGAAGTTTGTCGGATACGGAAACGACTTCGCCCGGAACGAGCGAAGCCTTGGGTGGATCAGAGGTCTGAGCGGAGACGGTCCCGCCGAAAATCACAAAGAGTAAGAACGAAAAAATTGCGAAACGCATTCTTATTACCTTCCCAAGCGATAAACCGCGATCGCTGCATATAAAGCGTGGACACAGGGGGAACCCTATCCATTATAAGACGAAAACGGCCCGTTATAGGTTTGGTTTAAAATGTAAAGTTTTGTAAAAGCTTGGTTTACGGACTTAGCTCGCTTTCCAGGAGCGTGCCGTGCGGGCGGATAAAACGAGGCCGGTGCCGATGGAAAAGAAGCCGAAAACGGCGATCGGCCAGACATACGGGAAGGAAAGGACAGCGACTGAAACAAAAACGCCCGTTAGAACGGCTAACGATTCCGACAAGCGGCGTTCGGGAAACAAATATTCTAAAACGAATTTGCCGATCGCAACGTGTATAACAACTCGGGCGAAGCCGTACGCAAGCATCAAAAGCGCGAAGCCCATCACTCCGACCACTGCGGACAAGTATTCCGGTAAAAAACCGATACCGACGATCAAAAGCAAACAGCCGGCTATAAAACCGCCGGCTCCGAGCGCGGCGATCTTCAATGCGGACAACTTCAGGCCCGCGATGGAACGGCCCACCGCGCCCGGCGTGATGGTAGCAGCACCCATTGTCACAAGAAACCAGAAGATCACAGCGAGTAGCCGCTGAACAAGGAATGAAGAATTGAATTCGGGCCTGAGAATCTGAGAAGGATCCTTGGCGAAGCTTCGGAGCTCTTCCTCGAACATGCCGAACATGACCGTGTCTTTACCCTCGGCACGCAGCGGCCTGTTGCTTTCGGAACTGTAGGTTCCGCCGAAGACGATCACGTCTCCGCCGATGTAACCGTTCTCCTTTTGAAAGACGGAACCGCCGATCGTCGCCACATCGCCCTCGACATTGCCTTCTATGGTGACGTTACCCCCCCAAACCAACACTTCCTTCGCGCGGTTACGGACGATCACATTCTTGGAGATCGCGATGACCTTCATCTCGGGGGCGTCGTCGATGATCAGGGTTTGTGTTTCATGGTCTTCCGTGACCTGCGCTGTCGGCGCAGCAAAACCCGGCGAAAGGTACGCGAAGGCTATCGCCGCGACAACATAAATACATCCCAGAATTGCTCTCCTGAATGTCATCGCTTTGCGTCCCGCAACCTCGCAATGCGACCGGAGAAAAAGAAGTATGCCAATAGCACACCGAGCCCGAAAACGACGAGGACACCGGCGTCTGATAAATGCATCTGCGTCGCTGCGACCTTCACGATAACCACGATTCCGAGAACAAGGTTCAGGAGAAAGGTGCCGATCACCTCAAAAAACGCTCCGGTCTTTTCGACCCCGAACGTCAATACGGAGATCAGCGACCGCAGGTTCGCACCCAACACGATGAAAACCGCGATCCCCAAGCCGGCGACTATCGCGAGCGTTACCGTTCTCTCTTTTCGTTTTCTCAGTCCGCTGACCTGGCTCTCCGCAGTCGCAGCGATGACCTTTGAAAAATCCGCGGGTAAAACTATATCGTCGGGAACGCTTTCGATCCCTCTATGAAGCTCGACCTCAATACTGCAATTCTCGCATTGGACGATGTGAGCCTCGAAGACACGTCCCTCGGAAGCCGTCATTTCCCCATCAAGGAACTCATTGAGCCTCGCGCAATCGTTGATCGGATTTTCGTTTGGGAATTGCATCAACCGGACTCCGAACCATGAGGCTCGTCGACGTGTCCCGTTGATCAGATGCCGGTGAAGCCCCGGCCGATGAAGATCTCACGCATCATTTCGCGTGCACGGAACAATCGATTCTTAACGGTCCCGAGCGGTAGTCCCGTTACTTCCGCGATCTCATCGTAGCTCAGGTCCTGGGAATGCCTGAGGAGAATGAGCTCTCGGTAAGCCGTAGGCAGCCGCTTGACCACAGCCTCGATCTCAGCCTTCCATTCCTTCCGCTCGCGTTCTTTTTCGGGCGATGGATCCCGGCTTTCGATCTGTAGCTGATACGAGCCGTCACCGCAATCGGTTTCAATACTTTGGGTGTTTGCAGAGTTGCGGCGGATGTGGTCGATGGTGGCGTTATGGGCGATCCGGTACAGCCAGGTCGAGAATTTGTAGTCCGAGCTGTAGCGATGGAGTGAATTGTAGACCTTTATGAAAACTTCCTGCGTAACGTCAAGCGAGGAGTCGTAATCGCCGAGCATTCGGAAGATGTAGCCCACGATCGGCCTTTGGTATCGCCGTACGAGCTCTTCGAACGATTCCTCGCGGCCGCCGATCGATGTATGGATCAATTCGGCGTCGGAAAGCGTTCCAATTTGGTCGATTGTAAGGGACTGTACGGACATCTATCCAACCTATGTATCTAAGTCTGACGGGAACTGATTTGGCGCGCAACCAATTTCATCCCGCGTGGGAAACGGTTCGACACATTTATTGGATCTTATCGACAGCCGAGGACGGCCAGGCCGGCCGGGGCGGCTAATTCATCGAATCCGAGGGTTCCGGGAGGAATGCTCAATCCGACATCGTCGGCACGAATAATACCGACGGTTCTTCCAAGCGCTTCGCGCGCGATGTCGACGACGCGGTCGGAGATCGTTCGCGATCCGACGGTCAAAACACGGTTCAGCTGCCGCGTCCCGCGTTCGGCACCGAACCGGTCGTTGTAAAACATAAGCAGCCTGTAGATCTCATCGTCTTTTTCGGATTCCCTGCATGTGACAGAGCGAACGACACTTGGCTCGCCATCGCCGAAGAGAACGGCTGTGAATCCCTCGTCCTGCACGCTGAGAAGAAGCGAATCTTCCGGCATCTGATTTCGCAGCAGCCAATTCGCCTCGCACACCGGCCTCGGCAAAATGAGACCGGCCTTCCATCCCATTTCTTCGAAGACGCTCTCGTATTCGTCGATCACCGCCAGTTTCACTGCCGACGCGAAATAACGCGTCCGCCCCTCGGCATCATCGGAAATTCGGTGTTTGGAAATTCGCAACTGCGCCGCGGGAGCACCGAAGCTTTGCTCCGCCTTCCAATCGAGGACTTCTTCGATCTCATTCTTGTTCGCGGATTCCAACGTCAGGATCGCGGTCCGGGCGGAATTTGAAGGAAGTGAAACAGACCAGTTTCGTTGTCCCAACAATCCCGCAAGGCCGGCGACATCTTGAAGAACATTTCGCAAGCCCGCCCGGCTCGAAATGTTCGTTCCCAGAAACTGCGGCTGGACGATGCTCGCGGGCAAATCGACGGACGCTGCGTTTCGCACGCCGAAACGATTGCGGCCTTCTTTATTAAGAGCGATGACCGTAACACGGTCGCTCTCGATTCCGATCGCGGCTTTAGGAAAACTAGGTTCGGTGAGGAATGAAAACATATCTAAGGTTTGATGGCGTCGCGGGCTAATACTCTTTATATTCTTTCCCCTCGGTGTCTTTTCCGTCCGAAAGGCTTTTCACGTCCACAAGGCCTTGCTCAGCATCTGCCGACATCGGATCCTCGCCCATTATCTCGTCCCATTCGGTTTTCTGCGTTATCGGGTCGATCGGCATTTCGCGAAGGTATTCGTTCGAAACAAGATCTTCCAGAGATCCCGGCAGTCGGCCCTTGTCGGCGCGATATTGGTCAATTGCCCTGCGCATTTGCCAAAGGTTCTCGCTCAGCACCGTCTCGCGGGCATGCTGTACGCTGCGGTTGTAAGTGGGCAGCGCGATCGAGAGCAGGATGATCATGATAAACATCGCGATCATCAATTCGAGCAAGGAAAAGCCTTTCTGTGTTTTCAAAATTACCATTCGCTGTATTTCACGCCGTTGAGGCCTTCCTGTTCCGAAGAAGAGCGGACATCGAACACGTTTATGCTGTCCCAGCTCGATTCGTCCGGCGTCTGGTACGAGGACCTTAGCTCCCAATTGCTTTCGCCCGTCATCGGGTCGATCGGCAGCTCTCGCAAATAGACCTTAATTTTCTCTTCGATCACGTCCCCCAGATCCGTCGCGCCGGGCGTCCCGGGCCGCAAACCGCTTCCGCCCATAATGTTCAGGCCGCGCGGCCGCACCGCCACCCCCTCGACCAAAATTTCCAGGCTCGGCGGGTACCGATCGTAGTTGTCCATTGTAAAGATCGTGCAATCGTCGATCACAACCCTGCTTCGGGGATCTGATGGAACATTGATCATGCCCCGTCCGATCGGATTCACGGTAGAGACCGCGCCTTGGGGACAAGAACCGATCGTATCCCGTTTGAAATCGTCGATCGCCAGTCTGATCTGCCTCAACGTGTCGCGAAGACGTTCCTCCTTTTGCCGCCGAACGGCGTTTGTCATTAACGGGATCGTGCCCATTATCAGGATCGAAAGCACGGTCAGCGTCACGACCAGTTCGAAAAGAGTGAAACCGGCAACAGGTCTTGCCGGCTCACTCATCGTTTTTCGCAGTTTGAGGAAGAAACCCATTTACTCGACCTTGATCGCGAAGTTCTTGCCGTCGATCGTCAGGAAATTCAATACGTCCTTGTCGATCTCCATCTGGAAGGGCCCGTCCGCGAGAGCCTGCACCTCGATGTACGCGATAACGCCCTTCGACATCGCCGTTATACCTTCGGGCATCGCCAGGGTCACGTATGTTTTACCGTTCTGGTTGAGAAACGGTGCTACGGTTTTGCCGGTCGCCTGAGCGCCGAAGACTTCACCCAGGGTTATCGTTCCGACTGCAAACTTTGCCGCGTCGAATTTCAAACCGACCAGTGCAGATCGGAAATTCATACTGGCGTCCACCAGAACCGGTATCCTGAACTTTTCTCCCGTCTTAACATTGGCGGGCACTTCTCCGAATCGAACGTTCGCCGATGCCGCGGCGATGTCTGCAGCGGGTACCGGCGCGGAGGTGCCGCCTGAGGTATCTGCCGTCTGGTTGATCTGCAGCGTTTTTACAGACGTATCGATGGGCTTCAAATTCGCCGCCGTCGCATCGCCGCTCGTTGCGGCCGGAGCTTGAGTTTGAGGCGCCGCCGAAGTCTGCGTATCTGCATCCTTGTTGTCCTGTGTGTACGCAGGAATGTCGGATGTGCGGTCGGGAAGCTGAATATTTGCTGCGTTCGGCAGATTTCGTGCCATCGCCAGCTGCTCGTCACGCTCTTCCTGAATGATCATCGCCTCGAGCGACGCATTCGTCGGCGAAGCCTGGCTTCCCGTCGAACGTTCGGCTTCGTCTTCCGGGAGGATCGATGGCGCACGAAGCACGCGTGGAGTTACCGCGATAATAATATCCACGTTCGACCTGTCCCGCGTCGGCGCGGTAAAGAGCCGTCCGATGATCGGAAGCCAGCCGAGAAACGGAATACCCTGTCTGCCGGTCGTGTCCGAGTTTTGTGCAACACTGGCAAGCAGCAGTGTCTTATTATTCTGAATTCGCGCCGTGCCCGTAATCGTCCGCTCTGTAAAGACCGGCGTCAATGGATCGGCAGATGCCGCCCGGTCCCGCGACTGGATGTCCATAGCGACCTGAACGTCCTGGTTCGGGAAAACGATCGGCTTAAACTTCAGCGTAAGGCCGACTTGCTCATAAGTGATCACATCTCCGTAAAAGTTGTTGCCGTTGTTATTTCCCGGAGTTTGACCGTTTACAGGGGCGAATGTCGCGGACCGGACCGGAACCCGCTGCCCTATCCTTGCCGACGAATCTTCGTTGTTAAAAGCGTGGATCTGCGTCGACGCAAGCAGCTTCGTGTTTCCCTTAGACTGATGCATGCTGAGCGTGGCCGAAGGTATGATAAGTCCCAGCGGGATCGCTGTAGGCAATAAGTTGGCAAAGCCCCCATTTATGGGCAATGCACCGGGAAGCGATCCGCCCAAATTGGTCAGCGAGCCATTGCCGGTGGCTGCCCCGATCTGGTTCCCGAATTTTAGAAGATCGGTCTTAGTTACTTCATAGATGGCCACGTCCATGACCACCTCCGCGCGGTCCTTGTCCAGCGAAGAGATCAAGCGGCCGATAAGCTGAATGTTCTCCGCCGTATCGCGAACTGTAATACTGTTCGTCGCGGCGTCCTCGAGCACGATCGTCTGGCTTCGGCCGGGCTGCGGCGGGATAGCGGCCTGAATGATCGTCTTAACATCTTTGGGCGCTGCATTTTCGAGGTAGAAGGTTCGCAAAACGAGCTGTTGGAAGTTGGGCCGCCGGTTAACGGTTGCGACGAGGATCGTCCTCGGGCCTACCTTCTGGAAAAACAAGTTTTCCTGCAAAAAGATGTAATCGAGCGCCTTAGCGGCCGTCACCTGACGCAGTTCGATATTCACTTTCCGCGGCTGCCGGAACGATTCGTTGTCGAAGAGAACATTAAGATCCAGATCAGATGCCAGGTCTTTGATCAGCCCCTGGAGATCGGTGCCCGTAGGCCAAAGGACATTGCGGAGCTTTTCGAGCTTTTGCGGCAATTGCGGCTGGCCGCCGTTCGTCAATGATGTCTGTACCAACTTAACGCCGTTGGTCGGCGCCGCTTTTGTTTTATCCCCGTTACGTAGTTCTTCCTGGAGCCGGACCATGCGGTCCATCTCGTTTTTGGCGAGTTCGTTCACCGGATCATACGTGTACGCCTTTCTGAACGCGACGTATGCCGCTTGATAATCTTTCTGCTCGGCGGCAAGCCTGCCTTTCGCCATATACATCTGCGACGCATTGAACAATGAGCGGCGTAGGTGCAGGCGATATTCCGGATTCTTCGGGCTTTCTACCACCGCAAGGGCGAAAGCCTCCGCGGCCTTGTCCCATTCCTCGGACTCCTCATATTTCATTCCTTCTTTGAAATGTTTCTTGTGGTCAACGGCGCCTAAGACCGTGAACGGAGACATGAGGGAAACAAAAAGCAGCAGCGTGAACGAATAGCGGACAAAGCCTGATCTTTTCATAATTTTTTCCAATCCGTGCAGTGAAGGTGGCCAGTGTCCTATGCGGCGGCCGTAATTCTAAAGCACGCAAATTTAGCGGTAAAGTTGCAAAAAAACACTGTAGACCGTGCGGGGAACGCGCCAATCAATTTTCTTCCCATCCTGATGAAAAAGCAAGCATTTTGTAGGCTTTGGAACCCTTTAGGTTGCTTTCAAAAGTTGACGCCGAAGATAATCCAGCGCCGCCTGGCTCGCACGCCATCGAATAAGAGATCTGTCGCCCGGCAAATTTAGCTTGAGCGTCTTCGTACCGGCCTCGTCCGCAAATCCCAAATAGACCAATCCGACGGGTTTATCAGCGCTGCCTCCATCGGGACCCGCAATGCCCGTAATGCTGACTGCGAAGTCGGTTTCGGCACGCTCGCGGATACCTTCTGCCATCGCTGCGGCCGTTTCGGCGCTGACGGCGCCGAATTCATCAAGCGTCGGTTGCGGCACGTTCAATGTTCGCACCTTAGCCTCATTCGAGTAAGCCACGACGCCTTCAATAAAGTAAGACGACGAGCCGGGCACATCGGTTAATCTCGAGCCGATCAATCCGCCGGTGCAGCTTTCCGCGACCGAAACGGTTTTACCCGCTTCCCGCAGCAGGCGCCCAACCACCTGCTCCATCGTCTCCCCTTGAACGGAAAACACCGCAACACCGAGTTTCGCAACAATTTCCGACCGCAATTCATCCAGGGTCCGGTTCGCCTCTTCTTTGTTTTCTGCCCTGAGAGCCAATTCGACATCGATCTCGCTTTTATTGAACAAGATGGAGGTCTGAACATCCTTGAATTTCGTGTATATCGGTGCGATAGCCTCATCCAATGCAGATTCACCGTATCCGGAAACCTTTAGAAGACGCCTGAAAATTGAAACCCCGCCGCTAGCCGCCTTCAATTTTTCGAAGACGAAATTCTCGAACATCGGCTGCATCTCGCGTGGCGGGCCGGGAAAGATCGCAATATGTGTATTGCCATCGTTAAGATACATCCCGACCGCGGATCCGTTGGGATTGGGTAAGACCTCACAGCCGGCGATCGCGTACGCCTGACGCTTGTTGATCTCGGGCATCTCGCGTCCCCAGCCGCGAAATCGCTCACGCAGGTGGTCTTCAAGCTCGATGTGATACTCGAGTTTTCTATTGAGTGCTTTCGCGGAAACCTGGCGGGTAAGATCGTCCTCGGTCGGCCCAAGGCCTCCGGTAGTGATCACGACATCGGAACGCTTCACTGCGTCGCGGATCGTTTCCTCCAGCCTCGGCACGTCATCGCCGACGATGGTTTTCAGTTTGACCTCGATCCCGATGTCGTTGAGCTTGCGCGTGAGCCACAGGCTGTTGGTGTCGGTTCGCTCAGGCGTGAGCAGCTCGGAACCAATGGCAATGATCTCAGCGTGCATATGCTAAAGGCGGAACCGCCCGCGTAAGCGGGTGGCGAACTCTCAAAAGGAAGATTCGATATGATCTCCTTGCTCGTAAATGACATAAGCACACGCGCCTTCGACCGATGATCTTTTCCAGAGAAACCGCTTACTGCCGCCATCGACCCATGGACTATGAGAATGCGGCCATTCTTGTGCGTCTCTTAAAGCTCGCGTAGCATACGCTTTGAAGTCACGCAACGCGTGATCAGGACTAGCATCACCAATTTCTACGACTATGTGGATATGGTTTGATCGAACACTCAATGCAAGGAGTCGCCAGGCGCGATGCTTGCAGACATTCTCGATGGATGCAGCAACTGTCTTGCGTTGTGATCTGTTTAGTCTTGAAGGTCGGGATTTCAATTTCGATCTATGTTGGTCCTGGCGAACACGGCTTACTGGAACACGCGGCCCGCGAAACTTGTTGTGATATCGATCTATCGAACCCCGTTCATCGCCCCACAACCAAGAACCATATGTCCGAAACGTTATGAAATAAGCAAGCGGCTTTGTGTTGTCGTCCCAGGTTTCCACAATTTCCCTTTAACAGCACCGCCACCCGCTCACGCGGGCGGTTCTGCCTTGTGTTCTAGTCTTTGTAGATCTGTACAACCGGCTTGCCGTCCTTGCCGACGTATGCCCGGTACATTCCCTCGGAATTAAATGAAATTCCGATAAAGCCGTATTTGTCCAGAACGATCACGCCGCCGTCGCCGCCGAGTTTTTGAAGCTTGGTTTTGATCACGCGGTCCGCGGCCTGCTGGACCGGCTGCGCGGTATATTCCATCAACGCCGAGATGTCGCGGGCGACCGAGAGACGAATGAAGTATTCTCCCCATCCGGTCGCGGAAACAGCGCAAGTGTTGTTATTAGCGTACGTGCCCGCGCCGATGATCGGGGCGTCGCCGACGCGTCCCCACTTCTTGTTTGTCATTCCGCCTGTCGATGTGCCTGCCGCGAGATCTCCGAATTTGTCCAGCGCGACCGCACCGACCGTGCCGAATCGATCATAGTCCAAAGTCGAAGGTCTAAAATCCAAAGTCGAAATCCCGGGTTTAGGACTTTGGACGTTGGACTT
>JAICPV010000353.1 GCA_025929655.1 Pyrinomonadaceae bacterium | reverse complement strand
TGGGACGAAGATGAATCGAACTTGATTGGGAGCTGTGACGTTATTCTAACTGAGCGTTTAGCAACGAAATTTAGAAGCGAAGTTCTACCGCGAATGGAACGGCGTCCGATCGAGAAAGACTCGGAAAGTTTTTATCGCGAAACAATACTTTAATTGTAATTCGACAGCTACATGACAAGCGTCATTGAACTTGAACAACTAGGCGTTACTTTCGGAAAGCGTCAGATCCTGAAGTCGCTGGACGGCGCGTTGAACGGGCGGTCGATCGGGCTGCTTGGGCCGAACGGTGCGGGCAAGACGACGCTGATCCACACGCTGCTCGGTTTTCATCCGCCGTCGTCGGGGACGGCGCGTATCTTCGGGCAGGACATCACGCAAAACGCGAAAGAGGTGCGTGCGGCGGTCGGCTACATGCCCGAGCGCGATTCGTTTATCGCGAAGATGTCGTCGGTGCATTTCGTTCGCTTGATGGCGGAGTTGAGCGGCATACCACCGCGACACGCGCTCGAACGCGCTCACGAAGCTCTCTTTTACGTTGGCCTTGGCGAAGCACGATACCGCCCGGTCGACAGCTACTCGCTGGGGATGAAACAGCTTGCGAAACTCGCGCAGGCGATCGTCCACGGCCCGAAGCTGATCATCCTGGACGAACCGACCAACGGACTCGACCCGCCGACCCGCAGCCGAATGATCAACATGATCCGGCAGATACGCGACAGCGGCCGCGCGAGAATTTTACTTTCATCGCACTTGCTCCGCGACGTAGAGGAATGCTGCGACGAGATCCTTGTGCTGAAGGACGGCCACCTGGTTGCTAACTGCAACCTGGAAGAGGACCGCAAGGCGAACCGCAAATTCATCGAGCTTGAAACGCGCGGCGGAAATCGCACAGCGTTCGCCGAAGCGATCGGCGGCCTCGGCTGCGAATACGCGCTTTCGGGTGAGCGGCGAATGAAGTTGATCATGAACGAGACCGTCGAGATCAGCGATCTATACCGGCTCGCGCTCGAACATCAGGTGCAGATCCGCCGGCTCAATTTCAAACGCGATTCGCTCGAAGACATTTTCCTAAAGGCAATGGAAACGAACGGCAGCGTACAGGCGAACGGGAGGGCGACGAATGGCAGTTTATGAGCATCTGTACCGCGCCTACGACGGCGAAGAGGTAACGCATTGGTCTCGCTTTCTCGTGATACCGCGCTACGCAGTGCGCGAGGTTTTCAAATCGAAGCTGTTCACAACGCTGTTCATCCTGTGTTTCATCTACCCGCTGATCGCTGCGATCCTCGTTTACCTGCGTCATAACGCAAACGCGGTCGCGCTGCTGCAGATCAACATCACCGAGCTTCTGCCGATCGATAACACGTTTTTCAACACATTCGTATCCGTGCAGGGGTCATTCGCCTTCATTCTTGCGGTGATCGTCGCTCCGCCGCTGATCTCCCGTGATCTGGCGAACAATGCGCTGCCGCTATACCTTTGCCGGCCGCTAACGCGTACGGAATATGTGCTCGGCAAGATGGCGGTCGTTGGATTTCTGCTTTCCTGTATAACGTGGATCCCGGGTTTGCTGATCTTCTTATTCCAGGCTTCACTAGCGGGCGTTGGATGGCTCTGGTCGAACCTTTGGATGGCGTGGTCGATATTCTTTGGTTCGATGGTTTGGATCATTTTGCTCTCATTGATCGCCCTTTCGATCTCGGCATTGGTCAAGTGGCGGATAGTGGCGAGCGGCGCGATGTTGGGGCTATTCTTTGTCCCGAGTGCGTTCGCGGAGATCATTAATTCGCTTTTCCTAACCAAATCCGCACATTTGATCAGTCTCTGGGCGACGATCAACAGCATATGGCTCGGCTTGTTCCGACTTTTCGTGCGGCAAACCGGAACCGTTCGCGGAACGGTCAGCAATCCGATCTACGAACGCCAATACTTTGACATCGCGCTGCTCGAGCCGCCGCTTTGGGCGTCCTGGCTGGTCGTCGGTTTGATCTGCGCAGTTTGTGTCTGGCTGCTTGCCAGAAGGGTGCGGGCATACGAGGTGGTCACATGATGCAGACAGCGCAAACATCGACGACGGCATCGGTTGACGATTCTACGGAAGCGCGATCCCGTGTTGCTACTCTGCCTGCCGAAAGCACTATCGTTTTCGAAGACGTATCGAAATTCTACGGCGAAGTCCTCGGGGTCAACCGTGTCAGTTTGCAGATCGCCCCCGGGATAACCAGTCTCGTCGGGCCGAACGGTTCCGGCAAGACCACATTGATGAACCTGATGACCGGCCTGCTCAAACCCTCAAGCGGGCATATCAGCGTGCTCGGACTCTCGCCGCACGACCCGGAGGTGCTGTTTAGAAAGCTTGGGTATTGCTCGCAATTCGATTCGTTTCCGCGGCGCGCGACCGCACGGGAATTCATCGAATTCTATTTGCTGGTTCACGGATATTCGAAACAGCAAACGCGCGACCTTGCTCAGCAGGCGCTCGAACGCGTATCGCTGGTGGAGGCGGCCGACAGGAAGGTCTCTGGATTCAGTAAAGGGATGCGGCAGCGGGTCCGCCTTGCGCAGTCGATCGCGCATAACCCGTCGATCCTGGTTCTCGATGAACCGCTCAACGGTCTCGACCCGATGGCGCGCGCCGAGATCATCCGCCTGTTCCGTGCTCTCGCGGACGAAGGGATGTACTTGATCATTTCCAGCCACATCCTGCACGAAGTGGACATGATGTCTGACAGCGTCGTGCTGCTCCAGAACGGTTACATCGTTGCTGAGGGCGAAGTTCATGGGGTTCGGGATGAGATATCCGAACATCCGATCCAGATACTCATCCGCTGCGATCGGCCACAGGTGTTGGCGGCTCAGCTGTTCGAACACGAATTTACTGTCGAGGCACGAATTCATAATGATCGCCAGGGGTTATTCGTTAAGACCCGAAAGCCGGAGGAATTCTATCTTTTGCTTAATAAGGTGATCACGGAGCAGAAGCTCGAGGTCGAGTCGGTAGCACCGGTCGACGACGACCTGAACGCCGTTTATCAATACCTGATCGCTTCCGACGGAGGTCAAGCATGACGGACGCAGCTGCCGAAATAGTCAATCAACCATCTCCGGCAAATCCGCCCCAAACCGGATCAGGTCCGTGGGCGCTTTGGATCCGCCAGACGCTCGCCATCCTCAGGCTCGAGATCAAGAAGAATTTTTTCAGCCGACGGGCATTGCTCCTTTATCCGGCCGCGGGGCTGCCGCTCGTCCTGCTTTCGATGGTGGCGCTGTTTCCGCCGGACACGGACGAGATGGAAAGCTTCAGTATGCTTAGCCAGGTTTACGCGGCCGTCTATGGCGGGCTGATCCTACGCACGCTGGTTTTCTTCGGATGCGCGTGGATCTTCATGAACCTGTTTCGCGGTGAGGTCGTTGACCGAAGTCTCCATTATTACTTTCTAGCACCTGTTCGACGCGAGGTTCTTGTTGTAGGTAAGT
>JAICPV010000438.1 GCA_025929655.1 Pyrinomonadaceae bacterium | reverse complement strand
TCTTTGGGCGCGCAAAAAGCGCCGACTCATCCCGCGAAAACGGGGCGGCGTCAACGCCTCACGCCCGAGCTACTCGACCTAATGTGATTACCGGGCGAGCCGAAATGTATCACTTGTCGCTTGTTTTCAACAATGGTTGCGCTCCCTTGCGGAGACGTGACACGTTTTCCGAACTGAGTGTATGTGAGAGTCCATGCAGCGCTCCTAAATGTGAAACGACCGGAAGAGTTTGAAATCTCTTCCGACCTTTTTTGCGCAACGTGAAAACTAGGGAAAAGTCTCTATATTTTCCCGGCGTCGACTACTAATGCCGCATTGTTTAGTATCTCTGTGTGTTACCACACAGACCGCCGACCTACTTCGGCACAGACTAGGTCTCGATTACAAACTCTTCTTACAACTAAACAAATCGGTCCGCAAACGGCAGGGATCCGTTTCGCGGCAGGTCCAGGTACTTATGACGCGGGAATCTTTGATTGAACTACAGGACGAAGCAGCGATGGCGCGGCGCGAAAGCGACAACGCCGGGGACGTTTATTACCGGACGATCACACAATGGATGGTTTCGCGGTTGAGAAACGGTTCCGGTAGGAAATGCTACGAGCTGGCCATCGCATACGACAGGTCGATAGATCGACTGATTGACCGTCTCAAGAGCCAGGTGATCTCAGCGGCTTCGCGGCGGAGCATTGTGATTGCCACCGAACACAAGTCACTGTTGAAATCCGACCTCGAATATCTGCGAAACGCGGACGCATGTTCCGAAGGTGCACAAAGCGGACCTGGACATTGAGGTCGAAAAAGCCTTGTTTTGCGGTGGAGAGGGAAGCGTGATAGATTCTCCGCCTCACCTAACCATCGTAAGTAGTTAAAAAGGGAAAGGAAGCGGCTGGTGCATTATGTGCGGCGGCCGTTTCTTTTTCGCGCAAAGAAGGGAGACGGCATTGACTTCGCCGGAGATCGGGCATATAAATGTGGCGTAATTTCCCCGAGACACTGAAGCTAAACAGCGGAGGACTATCAAATGGCAAGGCTGCTCGCTTTCCTTTACGGCGCTCTGGCGTACGTCGTGTTCTTTGTGACGTTTCTTTACGCGATCGGATTTGTCGGCAACATGATCGTGCCGAAGTCGATCGATTCGGGCCCGACAGCCGCGACCCTTACGCGCGCTCTTATCGCAAACATCATCCTGCTCAGCATCTTTGCGATACAGCACAGCGTCATGGCGCGGCCGGCGTTCAAACGTTTGTGGACCCGCATTGTGCCGCAGCCGGTCGAGCGAAGCACGTATGTGCTGCTCGCGAGCGGCGCCTTGATCCGGCTTTTTTGGCAATGGCGGTCGATGCCGGATGTCGTCTGGAGTGTCGAGAACGCTGCCGGCCGATATATTCTTTGGGGACTATTCTTTCTCGGCTGGGCGACGGTGCTGGTGAGCACATTCCTGATCAATCACTTCGACCTGTTCGGGCTGCGTCAGGTTTACATGTACAAACAGGGGCAGGAATATACTGACCTCAATATGACCGAACGTTTCCTGTATAAGTTCGTTCGCCACCCGATCATGCTCGGGTTCATCATCGCGTTTTGGTCTACGCCGCACATGACGTACGGGCATCTTTTGTTCGCAGCGGTCACGACCGTGTACATACTCGTCGCGATCCAGCTGGAGGAACGCGACAGCGTAAGCATTCACGGCGAGGCTTACGAGGATTACCGACGGCGTGTTTCGATGCTCGTGCCGATACCGAAAGGGCGTTGACAGGTAAGCGAGTGCGCGGGTGAAGGAATGCGTGTTAGATTCGCGTGAACTCCGGGTAGAGGTATCCGTGGTTGTGTTCGGGAAAAGGCCGGGACGCACGACGGACGCGTTCCGGCCTTTCTTGCCCTCAGAAATATCTTGCCAGCGGGCACTTCCGTTTTGTAGACTTACGAAAAATTACTGCCGAATCCCGACACAGATCGGGAGCGGGGGAACCAAGGTCTCGGGCCGACGGCCGGGGACGGGGGCTAATCCGAAACAGAGGAAGATTCTTCGCTTCCAGCCCGACAGCTAACCTCGCAGGCGCGAACGAAGAAGGACACGGGTTGTGAGCATGTGTGCTTCACAACCCTTTTTGTATTTGCGAGGTGATCATGGACGAAATGTGGTTCTACATTCTGATCGGTTTCACGGCCCAGATCGTAGACGGAGCGCTCGGAATGGCGTATGGCCTCACCGCGTCATCATTCCTGGTCGGTTTCGGTTTGCCGCCCGCGACGGCGAGTGCGACCGTGCATGCGGCTGAGGTTTTTACGACCGGCTTTTCCGGCATTTCACATCATTATTTCGGCAACGTGGACAAGAAGCTGTTCTTGCGGCTTCTGATCCCGGGCGTTGCAGGCGCGGCGATCGGTGCATTCATTCTCGCGTCGCTGCCCGGCGAAAAGCTGACTCCATTTGTTGCCGGTTATCTGCTTACGATCGGCGCGGTCATCATGTTGAAGGCGTTCCGCGAATTCCCGCCCGTCGTAGTGAGCGAATACGTAACGCCGCTCGGTTTCTTCGGCGCTTTGATCGATGCGATCGGGGGCGGCGGTTGGGGGCCGGTCGTCGCCTCAACGCTGCTCGCACGCGGCAGCCACGTTCGGATGACCGTCGGGACCGTAAATGCAGTTGAGTTCTTTGTCACCCTAACCGCTTCCATCGTCTTCATCATCACCCTTGGACTTTCGCACTGGCACATCATTGTCGGCCTCGCGATCGGCGG
>JAICPV010000174.1 GCA_025929655.1 Pyrinomonadaceae bacterium | reverse complement strand
TTCCGCCTTTTCACGAATGCAAATTTCGCATAGCGCGGATGAGAATGGAACGACAAATGGTTAGGTTTATGAGAGATGTGAGAAATGGAATGATTTTTTGCTCCAGGAGTCTGAAGCGCAAGTCAAATTTGTCCTTCGCAGCTTTGCGTTCGATCTGCTGCTTCATACGCCGTCTCAACGCCATCGACCAAGCCCATTTCGATGTTCGCGTCAGCGTCCTTTTCGACCCGGTCCGCCGGGCGCTTCGAGGCCGCTGTCAAAGATTTTCCGAACCCGTCGAAAACGGTTCGGTTTTTACCGAGATCGGTCCGGAAAATCGCCGTTCGGGTTCGATAAAAGCGAAAAACGGTTCGGAAATTGGTGTTTTTGGTTCGGATTTTATTAGTTCGCCTGGACTCGCGGTTCCATTTCTTTTACCCGCGAAAAAAACCTGATCTCACGGAAAAATGCCTCGCGGGCTGCGAGGCATTTCCAGTAAATGATCGATGTTTCGAAATTATCTAGAAAGGTATATCGTCGTCGGCGGCGGCCGCTCGGGTGATCGGCGGCGAAGACGTCGGCGACGACTGATTCGTCGCAGGCCCTGCAAATTCGGGTTCGCCCGAGTCGTCGCCTGTTGACGACGGAGCGTCGCCGCGGGAGCCGATAAAATGCATGTCCGAGGCGTTTACCTGCAGCGTTTGACGAGTGTTCCCGTCACGGTCGGTCCATTCTTCGAGGCTCAGGCGGCCCTCAATGAAAACCTGGCTTCCCTTCTTCAGGTACTTCGCGGCGTTCTCCGCCTGATTTCGCCAAAGCGTAACGCGGAACCAGGTTGCGACCTCCTGCATTTCGCCCGATTTGTCACGTTTTCGTTCGTTCGTGGCCATCGAAAAATCGCAAACCGCAACTCCCTGCGGTGTGTAACGAAGTTCCGGATCGCGGCCCAAATTTCCGACAATGATGATCTTATTGAAAGACATTATTCAGTCTTCCCCCTTTTGTTTTTAATGATAGCGAACTTTGGGGGATATTACATTCATCCATCTAAGGCGGTCAAGTTTGGTGTGCTAAAATCACATCGCGGCACAATTTCCCAGCGAGCAACAAGGGTAAATCTCCGAATGAATCTACGCGTTTTTGCAATGCTCTCCGCGTGCTTTTTTTGCGGCGCGGCCCTTATTGCACGCTCGCAGACCGCCGCGTCGACTCCGCCTCGGACGTCGGACGAGCATTACATCCCATTCAAGAAATGCTGGGAATATTCGGTTGCGAATATCGGCCGAGCCTCCGTATCCTCAATAAACGGAACGGTTTACGTGGCAGAGACGGAAGGCCGGGTTCGTGCGTTGAACCTGCGAACCGCGACCGTTAAATGGGTTTCGGACTTGGGCGGCCGGGTGACCGCATTACACGCAGTTCCCGAGGTCGGTATCGCCGCTGTGAGTACGGTTGCGTCCGGCGGCAAACGGTCAACGGTTCGCCTATTAAGCGCCGATTCCGGGCTTGTAAAGTACTCCGTCGGCGTCGATGTGGGAGAGAATGTCTATCTGATATCCGACGGCTCCTTGCTGGTGGTATTTGATCCCGACGGTTCGGTAATTGCATTGAACGTCCAGGACGGCATGGTCAAATGGCATTCAAAGCTGCCGGCAAAGATCACTGCACCGCCTGCCAACTTCGACGGAAACGTGTTCATTGCTACTGACGATAAGAAGTTGAGGATCCTCTCGGCCGCAACAGGAGCGCCGGCCGCTTCGATCTCGACGGAACGTGTCGTAACGGCCTTGGGGATCCGCGAAAACGGAATGATCGTCGCCGGCGACGACCGAGGCCTGGTTACGAATTATCGTGATCTCTCCGGCACCCTTTGGTGGAAGTTCAAAAGCGGCGCTCGGATCGGAACCGTCTCTGAAACCGCCGAGGGAATTCTTATCGGGTCTTTCGATAATTTTCTTTACATGGTTTCTAAGTACACCGGCGATGTTAAATGGAAGCGCAGACTTGACGGCAGAATCGTCTCGACGCCGGCCGTCCTCGCAAACCGGATCATAACGGCCTCATCCACCGAGCCAAACGCACAGATCATCGATTTGGAAACCGGAAAATCGGTGGATCAAATCGCGTTTGGAGAAGAACGTTTCATGCTGACGCGTCCCTACGTTGGGGAGAATAACGTAATGGTTTTCGTGTTGGTGGACGGGATCGCAGCTTACGCGCCGGACGGCTGCCCGGGCAAATGAAAAGGGCGGCCGAGGGGCCGCCCATGTTCATAAATACTCCAAAGTTCTAATGCGAGAGCTCGTAATCATGCATCATCGCGTAAATGGCGTCTTTGACCATCAATTTCTTCTTCTTAAGTGTGGATTCTTCGATTTGTTCGTCGTCGCTCGGGTAGGTAAGGCCTGAAAGTTCACTCAATCTCTGTTCGTAATTCTGATGCTGATGGATCAATTCTCGAAATGTAGGGTTGGTTTTGAGCAGTTCGTCCTTCAGAGCATCAGAGCTCGCAATGTCCATAGCGTTTTTCGTCCTCACTTTTCAATTTTTACACCATACCGAACTATCGGCATGAGGGAGCCTGTGTAAAAAGAATGTTACTCCAAATACTTCGTTCATTCAAGCTTCTTGTTCGCGAGCGTTGTGAAGTCGATCTAAATTATTGCCCGCATTAAGGTTGCGTCCTCCGGAGGGTCGGAATAGAAGGCACGCCTTGATGAATAGATCTCAAAACCGTGCTTTTTGTAGAATTCGATTGCCGTCAGATTGCCCGTGCGCACTTCCAAAAAAACTTTCGTAGCCCCGTTTTTTGCTACTAGATCTGTGAATGAACGGATCAGACGCGACCCGATGTGTGTTCTGCGATGCGCACGTTGGACGCCGATGTTATAGATCTCCGCGGCCATTGAGTCAACGAAGGTATCGGGAACCAGGCGCCCAATGACGAATCCGATACATCGACTGTCCGCGTCGGTCGCAACCAGGAAGACTGACTCAGGTCTTGCCAATTCGCTGTTGTACGCCTCGCGGGACCAGACGCTAAGGCCGGACTCCTCCCCGATCGACAAGACTTCCTCGATATGCTCCTCTGCCGCTGTCGCAATTTCGATATTCACCGGTGTTGGCTTTAAAGATAGATCGGCTCAAGGTTGCCGCCTGAACGATCTGCAGCGTAGCGTCCGATCAGGACGGCGAGGTTCGAATCCACGAAACGCAGATTCGGCGAGCCGCTGTCCAACGAAATATCTTCATCAAGTATCTCGCGGGGCAGGATAAAGTTAGTGTCCGGATTCGCGTGAATTTCGGCGGCGAACTTGTCGCTGTCAACCACGTATGCGGACTTAGCTTTGGCAGATGGACCGCCCCCGTAGTTTTTCTGAACAGCTATTCGCCCTCTGCCGATAGGCACCGCCGAGGCTATGTTCTTCGTCGCTGTCGAATGCGCAAGCGCTTCCAAAACCGGCACACCGACAATATCTGCCCGCAACCCACGTTTTAAGCCTAATGCAGTTGCGATACCTATTCTGATCCCGGTATAGCTGCCGGGGCCAACCGAGACCACGATCTTTTCCATGGTGTTTAGATTCGAATCGGAAAGTTTCAATATCGATCCGATCGCGGACAATAGATCCTCGGCACGCGTCACTCCCCCGAGTTCTGAAGCCAAAACGTCCTTCCCGCGGAGAACGGCTATGCTTCCCTGTCCGATACTCGTTTCAAAAGCGATGGTCAATTGCTTTTTCGGATCCATAACTTTCGGCGTGTCTCGCGCATGAGACGGAGGAACGACGGCCGAAAACGCATAGAGATGCTCCTGATCTGCACAGGGATCCGTGACCGCTCGTCGAAGAGCGCTTCGGATTCGATCGTTGCCTGGATCGGATTCGGCGGAAGCCGCTTTCGGACTTGTTTGAAGAACAATGCGGGGTTATTCACGCATGTATCGAGCGAGCGAAGCCGAACGTCGCTGGCCCACTCCTTTGCGAGACATTTGTCGATCCAGCCAGGGTAGTCGCCAAGATCGCCGTGGAATGGCAAGCTCGTAGTATCAAGGCCCAGATGCCTTCGTGTGATCGCGATCGCCGTCTTTAACCAATTTTGGCGAGTCTCTGAAACACTTCCCAAGAACATTTCCCAATCAAAGTCCGATGGCCTATTTTCGACGGCATAGTAGATATCCCACAATCGATCTTTGTATTGTCCGCCGTCGGTGAGCCAATGGGTGCAAAGCACACGTAAGTGATCCTCGGCGGCGAGCACGCGGATTGCCGTACCGTCCACATTAACCAGCTTCGAGCGGGCGAACAGATCGTTCCAGGGCGCGGTGTCGAGATGTCGCAGTTCACGGTGAAGGTCAATATTCAACGACGTAAAACGCTCGGTCCGGTTTCGAGCCAGGCATTTTTCGACATCGGCCGAGCGGACGGCTAGATCGATGTCACCGAAAAACCGCGGGCGGCTATCAGGATAATTCTGTGCTGCTGCCCAGCCCTTTATTAGGATGGGTTCGACCTCCATTTTACGGTATGCGTCAAAAATTCCTTTTATCTCGAGTTCACTTCTTCGACGGAAAAGAAGATACCACCGTTGATCTTGGGAAGTCTCGAACATAAGGCGCTGCAAAAATAAAAAGAGTAGGAAGAAATCCAGTTTCTTCCTACTCTTTCTCGATACGGTTAGAAGTTATAGGCCTTCACAATTACCGGGGCCAGGCAGGACCGGTGCGCAAACGCCAGCTTGATTGCAGCAAGGCGATCCGCACGGTGCGAGCGCGGCATCATTTGCGCAGGCAAAAGAAGTCAAGCATGTGCATGAAAGGTTTGCCATTGCGCTTTGGGGTGCGACGAGCGACGCGACAACAGGTATCGCGATCATTGAGGCGAGGCCGATCTTTTTGATCGCCTCGCGTCGCGTTTGTCCCTTCAGCGGGCTTTCAGGCGTACTTTCCAAAAGCCGATTTTCGTCAAGCTGATCGATGGCGAGCCATACAAGGTCATCACCGACGGTTTTACCAGTCTGTTTTCCGATAAACTTCGCAATTTCCGGCACCGACATCTTGCCGTCGCATGATTTCCACACTAAAGCAGCGGTGTTGTTCAGACAGTGGGCTTTATTGCTTTCCAGGTCGAATACTAAAACCTCGTCCGGTACCTCCTGAATAACGAGGCCCGATTTGCGAGCAGTTGGGAATTGCGAGTTGATCATTTTCTCCTCCAAAGAGCAAAGCTCAAAATTCTACATTCTTAAAATAAGTGTTAATTCAAGTGTTTATCCAAGAAAGCCAAGATCGGTACTGCATCTCGCTTCACATCGCCACGAAAACTTTTGGCAATAATTGCACTACTGAATGCTAAGTTCAGTATTTTCAAAGACATTTCCGTGTCCGCATTTATCGGGATCGTATGCGGAATTGTCTCGAGGATCCCTTCGCCGATCGTCAACATCCGAGGGTCCCACGTCAGTTTCTTGTCGAACTCGGTAATTATCACCGAACCCACTTTTAACGGTGCTGTGCCAATTTGAGCCCCGAGCTCACTTGGCGGCACGGCAACTTCGTCATTTTCGATGAAATAGCTTCGTAGCGACAGGTCTCTCGGAAACGGACTTACAAGCCCGTCCGAACCTATTACAGCATATTCATCGGAATAGTATACTGCCCCGTGCTTTAGGAGCTCAGCCACAAGAGTCGTTTTGCCCCGAAAACTTCTTCCAGGAAAAATGACCGCCTTCTCCCTCCAACCAATTACACCCGCGTGGACGAACACCGTATTAACTGCATGCTCTGCAACGGTTATACGCAAGATGCTAT
>JAICPV010000228.1 GCA_025929655.1 Pyrinomonadaceae bacterium | reverse complement strand
CACATTGTCGGGTGGTTCGATAAATGGCTGATGGGCGCGACGAAGCCGGAATACGAGATCGCGCTCGATCCTTAGTTTCCTCGGTTGTATATCTCGCGGCCCGCGACCATCGTCATTCGCACGTCACGAGCGTTTGATGAAAATACGAGTGCCGCGTAGATGTCATTAACAGGCTGCTGGGCAAGGTGGTCGAGAGACACGACGGCGATATCCGCTTGTTTGCCCGGTTCCAGCGAGCCGATCAAATGATCGAGGCCCATCGCTCGCGCACCGCCTAAAGTCGTGGCTTCGAGCGCTTCACTAGCTGTTATCGTTCGATTTCGATTGTCACGATTTCTAGCGAAAAGCGCAGCGTTGCGGGATTCTTCCAGCAGGTCGCAGACATTGTTGCTCGCCACCGAATCGCTGCCGATCCCGACCGCAATGCCGGCGTCCAATATCGCTTCAAAAGGTGCAACGCCGTGTCCGAATTTCGCATTCGATTTTGGGCAATGAGCGATCGCCGCACCATTTGATGCGATCCGATCTAGATCACTTTCCGAAACGTGAATGCAATGTGCGAGCAGCGGACGTGCCGAAAGAACGCCAAGCCGCTCGAGATATTCGACCGGGGAACAGTGAGGCGAATTCCACTCAAGGTCGAATTTTTCATAAACCTCATTGAAAAATCCTTTACCGGTTGTCAGTAGAGATATCTCTTCTGCGGCTTCGGCGGCGTGGATCGAGAGCGGCACGCGATTAATGATCGCGTATTCCGCGATCAGTTCGAATAGGCGTGAACTTACCGTGTAGGTCGCGTGCGGCGAGATACCCATTTTGACCAGGTTCGTCTCTTCTTCGCGGAGCTTTTCGTACTTCCCAGCGAGCTTCAGAAAATCGTCATCCGCCGTTCGATTATCAGGTGAGAATTCCGTTTCCTGACAAACAATGCCGCGAAGGCCCACGGTTTTTAAAGCATTCAAACCGGCAAATCCCATTCTGCCGATGTCGGCGAAGCATGTGACTCCGGCGGCGGCGCCTTCGCGTGCACCGTCGGTAGCAGCGTTCCGTATATCTTCGTCCGACATCGAGGAGCGAAGCTCCTGCACCTTCAAGAGCCACGCGCGGAAATCATCTTCGACCGAGTCCAGCGCACCGCGCATCGCGGTCAGCTCGAGATGAGAGTGACAATTGACGAATCCGGGAAGGATCGCGGCGTCTCCGTGATCTTCGAAATCGGCATCCGGGAATTCCTTCCGCATCGATTCGAGTTCGCCGACTGCGGAGATGACACTTCCATCGATCGCGACGGCTCCGCCCACGAACGGCTCGCCGACGATCGGCAAAACGTATTTGGCGGCCAGGATAAGGGTCATTTGATTTCGAGCGTGGTCGAACGGTAGCGGTTAAGGATAGAGGTTACGTACGAGCGCGTCGAGTCTATACCGATCCGGGAAACGAAGTCCGATTCGTTAAGGTTCGATATATCCGTGCCGGCTGTCCATTCTTCGACGCGGCTCGGACCGGCGTTGTACGCCGCCAGCGACATCGCCGTCTCCGCAGGCATGCCGCGGTAGGTTGAGCGGACCTTTTGGTAATACCAGCAGCCGATCTGCACGTTTCGCTCTGGGTTTTGCAGAAATTGCGTGAGGTCGTCGTTGACCTGGCGTTCAAAGGTGGCCAGCCCGGTCTCCTTCGCCCAATCGCGTGCCACAGGCGCCGTGACCTGCATCAATCCTATTTCCCCGTCCGCTCCGAGCGAAGTTGTTCGAAAGTATGTCTCTTCATAAACGATGCTCCACACTAGTGCTGCATCGATGTTGAAGATGCGCGCCTGACGCGAGATCACCTCATCATAGCGGTGCTCCCAGAAATTAACAAAAAAATACGAGCCCGACGCGATCAGCACCACAAGAACGAACAGCACCGAGATGAGGTATCGATTCATTTATCCGGGCCGAACTTACAGTTACCTTCCTGCTTTTCGGCTTTTTTTATTTTCTTGTTTACCGTTCGGCGTTGCGTCTTTCGCTAATGAGCGGGTCCGCCTTCGCGGAGGCCGATGCCCGGTCCTTACGTTTTCCACAAACAGGTCCACGTCGAAATCGGCTTCGCGAGCCATTTCTTCGCGGATCGCGATCAGGATCTCGAGGAACCTTGGCCTCCGGTACATAGTTCAACTATGCACCAAAAATTCAGGGGTGACTATCGTCGGGGAAAAGAATCCGGCGGCCGTGTTGAACACACGAAGTCTCGCTTGTTTGCGAACGTTCGCGATATGTCCGAAGTTCCAGGTAACGAAATAGTCGATCTTGTTAAACGAGGCAAGGGCGACGTGGAGAGCATCGGCAAGATATTTCCTGTAAAAGATCCCGCGGGCGATATAGCCGTCGGCCAGCATCGCCGCTTCGTCCGACATTTCGACGCGTGCGAAGGGTTCGATCAATTTCAAGTAACTCGTGCGATGCGGCTCTTCAAGGCGCTCAAGTTCGCGTCCCACCAGGGCCGATACGAAAACGTCGTACTGCCCGAGCTCGTGCTCAAACCAGCGGATGGTCATATCACGCCTTAATGTGTCGTCGTTGTCGAGGTAGGCTCCGATGACGGACGTCTCAAGATAAAGACTTAATTTCATCCTTTTCGGGCGGGTCAGGGGGCGGTCCCGATTTCGCAGGAGCAAATATCAGGCGTGAATTTTTGAAATCGAACGTCATCCGGTAGTCGAGGAAGAAATTGCCTCCGAGTATCCCGGCCTGCTCAAATCCTGAGGCGTCGTTTATGATCTCCAGATTCAATGCGATCGCCGTAATACTCTCACGCGTGTGGTCGCCGAAGCTGATCTTCGGGAGCAGGAACGATTCTACATTTGGGGTAATGCCGGCCGATCCGATGACCGTCAGCGGATCCCTTCGCGGCAACGTGACGAACGGTTCCCGTTTGGCGACGGCTTCCGAAACGACCGAAACACTGGCGCCGGTGTCGACGATGAAATTCATCGGCGAGCTGACCCCTTCCATCTGGATCTCGCCGCTCAAGAATCCGCTCGACGTCAACCTAAGCGGCAGCGATATACTTTTGGGTACCATAGCCTCCAACTCGCGGTCGGTGATCCTGTCGAGTGTGAATGATCTTTCGCCGTAATCCACGGTCGTCAGAAATTTCGAGATCAGAGCAATGCCGATGTACCCGTCGATATCGTGGACATTCTGATGAAATTCTCGAATATACACCGGCACGTTCCTTATCCGCGCGGTACCTATCCGTACATCCCTAATGAATCCGTAAACAATTTCGAACTTCCCTGTTCCGCCGATGCCCTTCGCATGCCCGCCGCGGGCGATCGGTTTAACCTTCAGGCGCTTCGCGGTTTGATTGGAAATTACCGAGATCCCCGAGCCCGTATCGAGAACGAAATTCAGGGGCTTCGCGCTGCCGTTGATGGTGACGGGAATTACCGGGCGATTCCCTTTAAGGTCGAACCTTACGCGGTTCCGGTCTTCGCCGCTGATCGCGTAAAGCGTTGAACGATTGCCCAGGTATTCCAGGAATCTGATCAGTCCGCGAATGCGTGCCCGCCTGTCGTCATCTGCCGTTTTGGAAAGAAGAAGGAACCTGCGGTAAGACTCGGCGGCTTCCTGGTAGCGTTCGGCACGGGCCGCGACCTGAGCGTGCGCGAAGATATAATCCGGTTCGTTGGGTTCCAGAAACCTTGCTTCAGCGAGATAGTCAAGGCTTCGCTCCAACCGGTTCTCGTAAAATTCCAGCATCCCGATGCTTGCTAAAGCAAGATCGTCCTTGCCGTCGCTAACGGTCAAAGCACGGCTCAAAACTGCGCGGGCGTCATTCAATCGGCCGCCCCCGAGCAACACCGTCCCAAGAACGGCATACGCATGGCCGTTTTGAGGCTCGTTCTTGGCAATCTCGTAGCTGATCTGATAGGCGTCCAAAAAACCGCGAAGCTTGATAAGTGTGAATGCCAGCTTTAGCTTCAACGCAGAATCGTTCGGGTAGGTGAGCAACGCCGTCCTCAATTCCTTCTCAGCGTCATCATAGAGGCCCTTAGCTATCAACTTTTCGGCCCGCTTGATGACCTGTTTCACATCCGGCTGCGGGTCGACGACTGCCGAATTTCCGTAAAGCGTGAAGACATTCGAGAGAGCGACGAGCGCGCAGCCGATCCAGAGGAGATATCTTTTCCTCGCGGGCATTTTCATGAAAATAAACGTTTTCAGCATCGCGAATGTGAGTGAGATCTCTATTTCAAGATCTCGCCCGTTTTCATCGACCATAGGACAAGGTCCATCTCATCGAAATCGATCCTGGCATCAGCCGCAAATTTTCGAAGCTTTTCCTCGGTCGTTAGATACTTCGAACGCGTTGTTGGTGGCTTCGGGTCGTCAATTATTTTCAGTTCGGCAAGGCAATTCAGAACATGCTTGTCGAGGATCGCGTAGCCGCGGTACCCGATATTGCGTAGAAAATGGCTCGCCTCTTTATACCCAAGCCCTTTGATCCCTTTTTCCCGCACGAGCCAATCGCGCCGCTCATGCGAGCAGTCAAACTCCTCCAGGCGGGCCTTTATTCTGAACTTCAGCGAGTTTTGAAGAAAATCGCGGCTGTGAACTATGTAATGCGAGCGGGCGTTCGGATAGCGATGAACACCGGTCAGCGCCCTCGCCAACTCCGGCTGGGTCCCGTTTTTCAACAGCGGCCGAACTGTCTCAATCGACCGCAGTCCCATTTTCGCCGAACAACCTCCAGTGAAAAAACAAAAAGAACCAGTTACCTTCGAACGCATCGAGTCGGAACACCGGGCACGTCGGCGGCAGATAAGAGACCGTTTGAGTGAATTTGAAGGCGTGCGCCGGCAGGACGATCAGCGCATTTGGGAAGAAATGGTCTACTGTTTTTT
>JAICPV010000558.1 GCA_025929655.1 Pyrinomonadaceae bacterium | reverse complement strand
CTGCTCGTTGATCTGTACGAACGGCGGAAACTCGCGCCGGCAAATGTCCTCGACGCGGTAGCACCGTTCCTGGAACGGGCAGCCCGGCGGCAGATGCGCGACGTCAGGCGGAAGTCCGGGAATTTGATAAAGCTCTTTTCCCTGCTCGTGCGCGGGGTCCGGCACGCGCTTCAGCAAACCTTTCGTGTATGGATTCGCCGGCCTCGCGAAAAGCTCGCGTGTGGGCGCCTGTTCGAAAACCTTGCCGGCGTACATCACGATGATCTTGTCCGTCATTCCGGCGACGACACCGAGGTCGTGTGTGATCAGGATGACGCTCGTGCCCATTCGCGCCTTTAGGTCCTTGATCAGCTCGAGAATTTGCGCCTGGATGGTGACGTCCAGTGCCGTCGTTGGTTCATCCGCGATCAGCAGCTCGGGATCACAGGAAAGCGCCATCGCGATCATCACGCGTTGCCGCATACCGCCCGAAAACTCGTGCGGGTAATTATCGATACGTTCGTGCGCCTCGGGAATGCCGACCGTCTTTAGCATTTTCAGTGCATGCTCGCGAGCCTGCTGCTTTGAGTGGCCCAAGTGAAGCCGCGTAACCTCTGTCAACTGCGTCGAGATCTTCAGGAATGGATTCAGCGACGTCATCGGGTCCTGAAAGATCATCGCGATCCGCCGGCCGCGTATCTTTCGCACCTCGTCTATCGGAAGTGCCCTCACGTCCGTACCGTCGAAGATGATGTCTCCGTTGACGATCTTCCCCGGCGGCTCAGGTATCAGCCGCATAATCGATAGGTTCGTGACCGACTTGCCCGAACCAGATTCGCCGACGATCCCTAGTGTTTCGCCCCGCTGCAGATCGAACGTGATCCCGTCGACCGCCTTCACGACCCCGTCTTCGGTTTGGAAGTAGGTCCTCAGGTCTCTGACCTTCAAAATTGTGCCGTTATTCTCAGCCAAGGCCATAGTTTTGCTACATGTTGCGACTAAAAACGACCAATCGGAAAACTTGCGCGGGATTACCATTTCTCATAACAACTTCAAATTTTGCGTTCAATGCGGCTTGTTCTCCCGCCGTCCTCATAAACGAAGTCCCGCAAACAGCTCCGGCTCTTAAAACATCTCCGGCCTCCGAAATCAAAACTAAGATCGATACAGTCCCGGCCGCTGTTTCGGAACCTAATGGTGGCTTGTATTGGGGAGCCGGTAAATGTTTCGCCTTTATCGGCGGTTGGATACCCACGATCGATTCAAGTCGACTTCGGAATTCCTTCGAATTTTTATCACTAGCGGCGAATCTGGGCATCACACAGTTTCGCCATCCCAAGACGCCCCAAAATTCCGCGGAATCGTAGCCAAATTTTGTGTGTGCCAGTGCTAACGCGCGCACATGTGCCTCGTTCGCTTCATCAATTTTCCCCAAACGTCCAAAATGATTTCCCACGTTCAAAATCGCACGAAATAATTCAGGATGGTCGGGCGTAAGATTCTCGGCAGCGATCTTTTGAGCCAACAGAAACGTTTTCGTCGCCTCTTGTTTATTTCCCAACAAGTACTGGGTCGTAGCCAGATCACCCAGTACAGCAACATACGAAACCGTGGTAGTTGGCAGTTTCGATTCCAGGAACTTGATCGCTGTTTGATAGTTATTTACTGAATCCTTGAAATTTTGGCGAGAGTAATGGTTTTCTGCGAGAAGAATATGGGCCTCGGCGGCTTGCTGAGAAAACTTGTTCTTAATCTCTTCGTTAGCACCAATGATTTCATTGGCT
>JAICPV010000058.1 GCA_025929655.1 Pyrinomonadaceae bacterium | reverse complement strand
TACTTTGGCTCATCCAGAGAATGTAACTGCTCCCCGCCGATGATCCAGCGTTATGTCGGAAAAATCTCCGGCCCGCTGATGGATCGTATCGCTATCCACCTCGATGTTCCGGCGGTGAAATTCAACGAGCTTCGCGGAAGAGGGACGGAGCAGAGCGAAAAGTCCGAAGAGGTTCGCTCCAGGGTCATCCGTGCACGCGAGATCCAGCTCGGACGATTCGAAACTAAAGGCGCAGGCGCAAACGGCAACGGCGTTTATTCGAATTCCGCGATGACGCCGGCGCAGATCCGGAGGCATTGCGCGCTAGACGGGGAAAGCGAATCGCTTCTGGAAAAAGCGATGCACAGGCAGGGCCTCTCCGCTCGCGCACACGATCGCATTCTCAAAGTCGCACGCACGATCGCCGATCTCGAGGCCAGCGAAAACATCGGGCCCACCCACCTAAGCGAAGCGATCAACTACCGCTCGCTCGACCGCAACTATTGGGCTTAGAAAGGCCCTTGAAATCCTTGATTCGAACAGACTGGTCGACTATACTGGTCTATTGGAGGCGTGAAGGAAATGAAGAAAGAGATCGGCTCTTACGAAGCAAAAACGAAGCTGCCCGAGCTGCTTCGTCAGGTAAAAAAAGGAAAAAGCTTTACTATAACGAACCGCGGGGAGCCAGTGGCCGATCTTGTTCCCAGCGAGGATGCGCGCCTAAAGCAGCAGGCTGAGGCGGTCGAGGCGATGAAAGAGTTCATTCGAAAGCATGGACGGATCAAAGTTCCGAGCATCAAAGCGCTTATCGAGGAGGGCCGCGATTGAGCTTTGTCCTCGACAACTCGGTTTCTTCGCGATGGTTCTTTGAAGACGCCGGTAAATCGGATATCGCTTACGCCGAAAGGGTTCTCGCCGCGTTGGGAGAAGAAACGGCTGTTGTGCCCGCGACTTGGGGCCTTGAGGCCGCGAACGTCCTCGCCCGAGCTGAAGCGAGCGGGTGGGCGACTAAGCAGCGTACCGAGAGATCGTTGGCGTTGATTAGGGGCTTGACCATTGAAGCTGATGAAGAAACTTATTCACGCTCACTGACGGACACACTAGACATAGCCCGCCGATTCAAACTTTCGGCGTACGATGCTTCCTATCTCGAACTTGCCCTCCGGCTCGACCTGCCGCTTGCGACCCTCGATGAAAAATTGATCAAAGCGTCGCGAAAAGCGGGCGTGGAAAGATTTCCCTGAATCGATCTTTCCCGACAACTATGCCGGAAGGGAACGTCGGCCAAGAGCATCTCAATAGCCCGGCAGATCGCAACTATCGGGCTCGAGCGTGTTGGACTTGTCTTTGTTCTTCTGTAAACATTAGTCATATCCAATTTGCTTTCTAATTAAGCCCGAATGGCATCACCAAACCTGATAGGTTTCGACCAGATCCCGCAGACCATCCCGCATTTTTGCATCGAGTCGTTTCGGCAAAACAACAAGCCGGATGCTCTCGGGTTCAAGATCGACAACGTTTGGCGTCACCTTTCAGGAACGGAAGCGATCGAGCGGATAAAACGTATCGCTCTTGGGCTTCGTTCGCTGGGAATTCGCGAAGGCGATCGCGTCGCTATCATTTCAGAAAATCGGCCGGAATGGTCTCTGACCGATCTTGCGCTTCTTTCGCTGCGAGCGGTTAATGTTCCGATCTACACGACGCAGGCGGTCGACCAGATCCGCTACATTCTCGAAAATTCGGGGGCGAAGATGCTTTTCATTTCGGGGAAGAAGCTGTTCAAGCACGCGTTCGAAGCGATCCGCAGCACAGAAACGATCGAGAAGCTGGTCTTTTTCGATGACGATGCAAAGAGCGAGCGGGAAGGAGCGGTGACTCTTTCAGAAGTTGAAGCTCGAGCTGAAAATTATAGCGACCTTTCATTTGAGGAGATCCTCGAACAGATAAAGACGGACGACCTTGCCACCGTCATTTACACTTCCGGAACGACCGGCGAACCGAAAGGCGTGATGCTCACTCACGAAGCTTTTGTTTCCAACGTCATCGCGATCTCGAAGGGGCTGCCGATCAGGAATACAGACCGGTCGCTCGCGGTGCTGCCGCTCTCACATATTTTCGAACGCACGGTTTTTTACGTACTTTGCGCGAACGGCGTTTCGATCAACTATTGTGCTTCGTTCGACCAGCTTGCGTCGCATCTGCAGGAGGTGAAGCCGACGATAATGACGGCCGTGCCGCGGCTCTTCGAACAGGTCTATCACAAGATAGTGAAGAAAGGGAAAGCAGCCGGTGGGTTCAAAACGAAGCTGTTCGATTGGTCGCTCGATGTCGGGCAGAATTATTGGACGGCGAAAGATAAAAATGAATCCGTCTCGCCAGTTCTTGCGGCAAAACACGCTCTTGCAAGCCGCCTCGTTTATTCGAAATGGCGCGCCGGCGTCGGCGGCAAGCTGCGATTTTTTGTTTCCGGCGGGGCACCGCTGTCAAAAAAGCTCTCGTACGCGTTTTGGGCTGCCGGCATTCCTATCCTGCAGGGATACGGAATGACCGAAGCCTGCATCGTCAGCGCGAACCGTCCCGACGATAATCGGGTCGGTTCGATCGGAAGGCCGTTCGAAGGGATCGAGATGAAGATCGGCGCACAGGACGAGATCCTCATTCGTGGCAAAAACGTAATGCTCGGTTATCTCAATAAACCTGATGAGACGGCCAAAGCGATCGATCCAGAAGGCTTCTATCACACCGGCGATGTCGGGTATATCGACGAGGACGGCCATTTCTACATTACCGACCGCCTAAAGGACCTCTTCAAACTTTCCAACGGGAAATACGTCGCACCCCAGCAGGTAGAAGCACTTCTGAAACAGAGTCCGCTGATCTCGCAACCCGTCGTTGTAGGCTCCGGCCGCAAACAGGTCGGTGCGTTGATCGTTCCCGAATGGGACGCGTTGAAAGAAGCTCTCGAAGAAGACGGGATCGATACGAAACGAAGCCGTGAAGAGCTGTGCGACGATCCGCATGTGATCAAACGAGTTCAACAGGACTCTGTCGCCCTGACCCGTGAGCTTTCCGACTACGAGCGCGTTAAACGCGTATACCTGCTGCCCCGGGAATTCTCGATCGACAAAGGCGAGATGACCCCGACCCTTAAAATAAAACGAAGCGTAATCGACGAAAAATACGAAGAAGCGATCGACGAGATCTGCGGAAGCTAGGGCCGCCTGGATGCTCGACGATCCGAAGGCAGTTTCACCTTTTTTCTTTTTAAGATCGATTCGGCCAGTTGGAACAGGTGCCGGGGAATAGGTGGGGCCTCCACCTCCTCGCTTAAAGGTGGGAATCGAAGGTAAAGCTCGAATTCGGCCGCACAGAAATCGCAAAATGTAATATGCCAACGGAGCTTCGGAAAACGTCCGTGCCGAAATTCGCCTTCAGACAATGCCAACAACTCGGTCGACGCAGGACAATCTTCCTTTTTTCCGAAAACAGGCATATAAGGCACATTGCGAACCGCAACTCGGCGCGCGGCGCGGATATTTTTAGTAACCTTCCTATTGCTTCACGTGCAATAAATCGCTAATTATCAACATGTTCCAAAATTATCAGGCCACTGCGAACACCATCAAACTGCTAAGTTCACGAGTCATAGTATTTACGGCGGTTTAAACAGAATTACCGCTGTAAAAACTTGTTGCTCAATACGGTTGCACCTGTTAATATCTTATTTGACGGCGGTGATCGAAAGCTTTCACCAAACGCCGGCCTGGCCAAACCCGACCGCAAGACGCGCCGGTCAAATCTAAAAACCCACAGTCTCACAGTATTCCCGGACGCTCGTAATCGCGCGTTTGCGTCGCAGGCCTGGTTCCCAGACCAATTGTCCTTTTCAATTGTATGAACGCAGCGAACGAAACCGCGAACCTTCCCAGGGCCGCAAGCGGAAAACCGATCAAGATCGGAAAATGGATCGACAGCCTGAAAGCGTCTGACGTAAATCAGATCTGGCTGGAGCTCCACCGGCTTGTTTCCTCACATCCGCTGGTTCGTGCTTCTAAACGTGCCGGGTTCCTGGTTGAGGAGGGCAAATACAACGCCTACACGGACCTGACGCAAGAGCTTTTCGTCGCTCTGCTTAGCAAAGACCGGTTCCAGCATTATCTCGAGACGGGGATGTCCGACGTCGAGGTAGAAGCCGAGATCAGCCAGATCGAGCTGACGAATATGCTTACCGCGGAATTGCGGAAGCGTTACCCGGAATCCTACCGACTTGCCCGGCGAGTATCGACTCTTATACAGACCAGCGAAACGTTCAAGCGTTTCGATAACCGAAACAATCCCGAAGCTCATCGACGCCTTGCGGACCGCCTTTACGGCTTGTCGGCGTGGCAGGACACGAAAACGCGCCGCGACGTCCAGGAAATGGACGAACGCGTAAAGGCCGTTCCTTTTTACAAACGCGACACGCGGATGGTCGGCTGTACGGGCGACGCGCAGATCGTGATCAGCAACGTGGAGCTGGAAAAGCTGATCGTCCGCGTTTTTAAAGCGATCGATTCGCCGGTAGATGTGCGCAGCCTGCGTTCGTTCGTGATGTCGCGGCTGCCGATAATGGATATTCACCTTGTGCCGGTGGGCGGCTCTGGAGAGAACGAAGACGACGATCGTGCACCGTTCGAGATCGCTGACGTTCGCGAAACGCCGGAGGACGACTACCTTCGCCGCGAAGGCGAAGCAGAAGCCGAAACATTTGTCGATGGTTTTTTGAGCGACCTTAGCAAAGCGGTCCGCGGCAAAGTAAAACAGTACGACCGCATCGTGAATGTCTTGTGGCACTGCTACCTCATCTCGGACGGCGGCACCCAGATCGAGATCGCGGAGATGCTCGGCGTTTCCGACTCTCTTGTTTCCGACTACCGAAAACGCATCGAATCGCTTCTGCAGAATCTGACTTTTAATGGAATAAACGAAGCGCGGCAGTTTGAGAAAGCTCTGAAAAAGAAAGTTCGCGGGATGGTCGCGGAAGAGCGGGTTGAAGTATCGGCTTAGTCGCTGTCTTTCGCTTTTTCCATCAACTCGGCAAAACGCGGGTCGTCGCGGAGAGGGTCAAGGCTCTTGTCCTTTTCGAAATGCGGCCAGTTTTGATTGCCGAGTTTTATCGCTTTGTTAAGCCATTTGAAGGCCAATTCCTTTTCGCCGAGTATCGAATAGGTCGAAGCGACCCAGTAGGCCATATCGTGATCTGCTTTTGAGATCGCCAGAGCATCGTCCGTTAGCTGTGCAACGGCTTCGTCTCTGCGGCCCGCGCCTGCAAGATAAACCGCGTACAGGGGCCTGATGCCGTCCATTTCGGGGTGTTCCTCAAGGACCTTGTGCATCATATCGATGGCCATTTCCTTGTCGCCCCGGTAATAGTAAACGCCCGAGCGGAATATCTTCAGCATCGGGTGGTCGGGCTCCACCTTTTCGCCCTTTTCGATCTCCGCGATCGCCTGATCGTATTCCTGTTTGTAGATGAAGATGCGTGCGCGGTTGTAAGCGGCCACGGCGCGGGCTGCCGGATCGAGACGAGAGAGCTTTTCAAACGCCTTTAACGATTCATCGTATTTTCCGTCCAGGCGGTTGATCACCCCTTTCACGAAATACAACACGGCGTCGTTGGGAAATTGCCTCTGCAGCAGCTCGATCTCCGCGCGCGCCTTTTTCTTTTCCCCGCGTGCCATGTAGATCATCACCATCAGCATCCGCGCTTCTACGACATTCGGGTCGTAGAAGAATGCCTTGGTGAATGCGGTTTCGGCCAGGGTATAGTCTTCCGGATCCCCCATTCCCTTGAAAACGCGATTCGCGTAACAAGCCCCGAGGCCGCTATAGGCGAGAGCGAAGTGCGGATCCAATTCGATGGCGTTTTTGAAATTTTCTATCGCCGCCCTGCAATCCTGCGGATCGAGCGTGCGGAAAATGAAGCGGCCGAAATTGTCACGCCCGCGGAGGTATTCTTCCCAGGCCTCGTGATTTTCGGTCAATTTGCGGCCCAGTTTTTCCTGCTCGTTGTCGGAGAGCTCGAGGCGGAGTCCATCAAGTATTTTTTGTGCGATATTGTCCTGCAGGGTCAGGATATCGTTGCCATCCGCATCAATGCGGTCGCTCCAGAGAATATCGCCCGTCAGCACGTCCAGAAGCTGAGCGTTCACGCGCATCTTGTCGGCGCCGCGCATGAAGCCGGCCGAAAGCACGGCATGAACGCGTAGCTCGCGGCCGGCCTCTTTCGGATCCACATCCTTCCCCTGATACTTCGCGATCACGGAACTCGGCCGAACGATCAGCGATCGAAGCTGCGCCAGCTCGGTGATCACGCAATCAGCGAGCGCAAACTCGAGAAAATTGGAGCTTTCCTCACCGCTCAGATTCTTAAAAGGGAGAATTGCGACGCTTTTCTTTTCGCTGCCGGTCGATGTGGCAGTGAGGCTCAATTCGGGAATAAAAGAGGGCGGATTCGAACCCGTCGATTGCGAGCCGGAAGAACTTTCCGGCGTGGACTTGCCGGTGAACCAGTTCTTCATTCGCTTGAAGACGCCGCTGTCGACGTGCGACGGGCGAAACGTATCGCCCGGCATAAGCGATGCGCCCGCAACCTCCTGCAGGACTGCCCGCAAGTCGTCGCGCATCTGCGATATCTTTTGATAACGGTCGCGCGGCTGCTTCGCCAGAGCCTTATCGACGATTGCCTGCAGCTTTGCCGGCACAGCGTCTCGGCGCATTTCGGCGATCGGCTTTGGCGTACCGTAAAGGACCTGGTGACGTACATCGATGACGGTCTTGCCCTGAAATGCCCAAATGCCGGTGACCATTTCGTAAACAAGAACGCCGGTGGAAAAAATGTCCGAGCGCTCGTCGGCGCGTTCGCCGCGTGCCTGTTCGGGCGCCGCGTAGGTCGCGGTGCCGTACGGGATCCCCATTTCGGTGATCTGCGTCCGATCGAGGCCTTTGTGAGCCGCCGCCTGCTCGTCCTCAAGCAGTTTTGCCAGCCCAAAATCGAGGATCTTCGCCTGTCCGGTGGACGAGACCATCACATTTCCGGCCTTTATGTCGCGATGGATGATGTTTTTGGAATGCGCGTAGGCGAGCGCGTCGGTGACCTGGATCGCGATCGAAAGCGCGCTTCTAAGTTCAAGGGGACGGCCGCCGACGAGCTGCCGGACGTTCTTCCCGTCGACCCACTGCATCGCGATATAGTAGACGCCGTTTGCCTCGTTGAAGTCGTAGATCGTACAGATGTTGGGATGGTCCAGCTGTGAGCAAAGCTGTGCCTCGCGTTCGAAGCGCTTAAAGTTGGCGGTCTTTTGCGTTAGCTCGGGGGGGAGAACTTTGACAACCGCGGTGCGGTTCAATTTCGTGTCGAGAGCCTTGTAAACCGTCCCCTGTCCGCCTGACCCTATCTTGTCTGTGATCTTGTATTGATTGATCTGCGAACCGATCATATCGGGAATTGCGATTTTCGATTTGCGAACTGCGATCGAAATCCGCTGATTCGATGAATGCTAATCGTAAGACGTACGTGTTGTGAAGTAAAGCCAAGCAATATTAAATCGCAAATCGCAATTCGACATTCGCAAATAATTTAGCCGCCGGACCGGCGGCCTAGAGCGGTACGATCGTTCAGCCGCGGGGCGGATCGCCCCATCCCGATTGAACATATTTTCCATCTTCGACGATCGCCGGAACCGTCGGGTCGCCGCCCGTAAATTCCAGCATCTCGCGCTGCCGCTCGCGGTCGTACATCGCGTCGTATTCGGTGAACTCGATCCCGTTATCGTTGTAATGATCGCGCGCCTGCTGGCAATATGGGCAATTCGGTTTTGTATACATCACTATCGACATTTTTCCGACACGTCTCCTTCTAATAAAATAGTTTAGCGAACGGGAACGGAGATTCCAATCGAATCGATTCGAACCTTCTTCCTTTGCGCTCTTTGCGTGAGATAAGATCTGTTCACGCAAAGTCGCAAAGACGCAAAGCATTACTCCGATGGACCAAGCCGAAATTTTCGACCAGCACGATCGCCTGATCACGATCAACATCCTCGGCCGCGACCGCAAGGTACCGGCTAACGATTCCATCCTCCGCTGCCTGCAGTTCCTCGATATGGAATCGGTCTCCGAAAGCGAACTCTGCTGGAACGGCGACTGCCTCGATTGCCAGGTGTGGGTAAAACAAGGCGACAAAGAAAAAGCCGTCATCTCCTGCCGCACCAACGCCGAGCCGGGAATGGAGATTACGCGCATCAGCGACAAGATCCGATTTGAGTAAAGGGTTCTGCCCCGACCGCAGTACCTGCATTCCAATCGCCTGTCGCAAAAAGTATCGCGGCCGGCTTCCAACCCTTAAATCGGCACAGCATCTGCTTATTCTAGGCATAATGAGAACTGCATTTTCATTCGGTCAAAATGAATAACAGAGCATTCGAAATGACCGGGCTGTCAAATCGCCGGTAAATCCTTCAGCTGTTAAATCGCCCATTACGAATACTTTTTCGGAATGTCCGTGGACGGCACGGTGTTTGCCAATCATTTCTCGGAGTCAGGCCGTTTATTAACTTCGATACTTCGAATTCTTGAAAGGACAACATCGTCATGAAGGTATTAACAACCGGAATTGTTTTGCTTTCGCTTGTGTCTAGCACTTTCGGACTCGGGCGCATCACTTCCGAAGCAGCACCGGCAGCAGCGTCAACCGCTACACCCGCAAAAGTGGACTCGTTCTTGATCGATTTGGCCGGAGAAGCCGGATCGATCGAACATAATCTTTTCGCAGCGGAATCGAAGCGAATCGCGGACGTTTTGAAACGGCCCGGACGCAAAAGCGTTGCGTTGATAGACGAGACGGGTCACAACCGGGAATTCGTTATTAGACGCGCGGCCGAACGGATCGCTTCCTCCGCCGCATCGAAAAGAATCCTGAAAGTGAATTGGGCCGCTCTTCTAGCACCCGACGAAGACCAGAAAACTAACCTCGAAGCTTTGATTTCTTTCGTCGAATCGTCCAAAGGACGAATCGTCTTATTTATGGAGGACATCTCCGGATTTTCGAAGAAGAGTCCGGCGCTCGGAGGCCTAGCAGCGGAAATATTCTACAAAGCCATCGCAGACAGTCGAATTCAGATCGTTAGTGCGGCGACCTCTGAGGACTTTAAAAATCAAATCGCCGGCGACAAACTACTCAAGCCGAAATTCGAAATGATCGAGCCGATCGGTGATCCTGATCCGTTCGTCGGTGAAAAGATCGCTCCCGACCTAAAAGATCTTGTTGCGAGTGGGGATCCAAACAGTATCGTAAAGCTCATCCTGCAGGCCGAAGACCTGAACG
>JAICPV010000089.1 GCA_025929655.1 Pyrinomonadaceae bacterium | reverse complement strand
ATTGCAGTACGTGATCCGTGACAGCAGTGGCAGCGGAGATGAACGGATCTTGTTCCGACGAGGTTTGGAACAGTATTCAAGCGGCAGTGCCGCATGGTCTCCCGACGGCAATACCGTCATCATCGATTCCTCGGTGATTAGTGATGAGGGCCGGTATAGTTGTGAACTCGCCACGATCCCTGCAGACGGCGGCAAACCAGTTACGTTTTCGCGCGGGTGGGGGACTTGTTATCGGATCGCTTGGCGGCACGACGGCCGAGGTGTTTATATGATCGGAACCCGGGAGGGCGATGGACAGTCAACGAGGCGCGATCAGCTCTTTTATGTCAGTTACCCGGACGGTCGATCCAGCAGGCTTACGACCGAGGACAGCAGGCATCAACTGGGGAGCCTCGGTGTAACGAGCGCGGGGTCGGTCCTGGTCGCCCCCTTCAATCGATCGTCGCAAATTTGGAAGCTGGACGCGAGCGGGGATTCGCGTACGGCCGTCCAGATCACCTCGGGCAACGCTGATGGACGCGCAGGAATAGCGCCGCTTGAGGACGGAAGGATCGCATTCCTCGCACTCAACGGGGAGAACTTAAATATTTGGCTGGTGGACCAGGAAGGCGCAAACTTGAAGCAGGTCAATTTCGACCCGTCGTTCGTCGAGGAACTTCGGTCTTCAGTTGCAGCAAAAAACTGCCTGGTGTTTTCCGCTCCGCAAGGGAAGTTCCATCATCTTTTTCGGATCAATAGCGACGGCGCCGACATGCGGCAGCTCACGTTCGGCGAAAGTTTCGAGGTCGATTCGGGCATATCACACGACGGACGCTGGGTGGTCTACGCGTCATCCGTCCAAGTCGGCACAAATCAGAAGATCTCGATTTGGAAAATACCGATCGAGGGCGGGGAACCCATAATGCTTTATGACGCTCCCTGCTCCGCACCATTGTTTTCACCCGACGATCGGTTTATTTCTTGTGTCCGCGATTATGGCAACGTCCAAATTATTTCGGCCAGCGACGGCAGCGTTATTCGCTCATTCGCGACACTTCCGCTTTCCGTCCTCAATTTCGGTGCCGTTTGGGCCCCGGACGGAAAGTCGATCGTCTACATCGTCAATGAAAAGGGAGATGTTTCAAATCTCTGGCAGCACCCGATCGACGGAAGTCCCGCGAGGCGTTTGACGGACTTCAGCACCGGCAGCATCTATCGGTTCGCGTACTCGTTCGACAGTCAACGGCTCTACCTCGCTCGCGGTCAGCAGATCCGTGATGCCCTCCTTATCAAACACTCGCTGCCGCAGAAACATACGGAAGAGTAAGGGAGCTAAGTCAGTTTTTGTCGCATTCTTTTGTTACGCGCGGCCTTTCGCCGAACATCAGCCTGAGCGTGCCGTCGCGAAGGCTCCGCGGAGACGAACGGCACCGGCCGGTTTCGCCCCTAGATCCGCGTGCGATATATGGGGCAGATCAAAAAGCGCCGCGGTTGACGACGGTGGTTTTCGCGTGTCGGGAAATGTTATGCCGTCTGTATTGATCTTGATCTGTTCGAAAAAACCGAACATGCGTCTTGCAACCCTGTTTGCGGCGGAGCGGGAATGCGTGTTGGCGGCGGCGGTCGGACGTGCGTTAGATCGAACAATATTATCTTTAAAAGCCGTTGTTGTGCTATACTCGCAACGCTGTGTGGCCTTTGAAATAGAGGTTTCGATGGATTTGTCAGGAGGCTTGAAAAGTTTTCGCGAAAACTCTCGAAAAGATCGGGTGTAGATTCCTCTAAGCTGCCTGTTTGCAATAACTTGCACGTCCCTATCAATGGCGCGGACACGCACCGGACAGACTGCGGAACAGAAGCGGACAGACCGCGACCGTGCATTAAAAAACAGGGACTAAGCCCTGCTTTTGCGTGATCCGTTCTCCATGTGCGGCTACCCGATGAACATTTCGTCGTCCATGTAGACGCGGTCGATCTGTTTGGGTGAGGGGGCGAAGAGGACCTCAAGGCCTTTTTTGACGCCGGCCATGATGGCTGCTATTTCGCGAGCCGGGGTGACGATCTTTTGCTGTACGAATTGGGTTGTATCCAGGACCTGGTCGTGCGTGCGGTCGATAGTGGCACTGACCATTTCGACTTTGTCTCGTGCCACAAGCGCGGTTGAGCCAACTATCTGACGCAACTCCGCGACCTCTTCTTTGATAAGCTGGGTTGATTCAGCCAGGTGAAGCGAAGCGGTCGAGAGGTTTGCGGTCACCTCAGTGAAATGCACGGACATTTCCTGGCCCTGTTTGCTGATGGCGTCGACCTTTGTGATCAGGGGCGAGACCTGCTCTTCAAGCCGTCCGACTGTGCCGACCACACGGCGCACTATCACTGCGATGGCGATCAGGGCGATCGCCATCACGATAAAGCAGACTGCGATCACGATGGACGCGATCATCATCCAAAATTGAGGATCGTTCGCGTTCATTCAGTTAGCTTTCTTCTGTCGGCTCCACCGGATAAGTGGGACGGCCTTCGGCGATCGACTTCACCTCGGACTTGCGCTTTTCGGCGCTGTAGGCTTCCTTTCCGGCTTCTACCGCTGCGGTGAAAGGATTCGCAGTATTCGCCGCCGCGCTTCGGGCCTTGCCCGCGATCTCGCCGGCTTTCTCCCTGCCGGTCTGATAAAGCTCGCTGGCGCGCTCCTTTCCGACCTCGTAGTATTCGCCGGCCCGCTCCTGCAGCTGTGCCGCAGTTTCCTTGCTCTTTTCAAGGCCCTTGCGCGTCACATCGGCAATATCTTCACGCAGCTCGACGCCCGATTTCGGTGCGAAAAGCAGCGCGATCACGGCCCCGATGCCGCCCCCGATAAGCAAATAGGTCAGTTTGGTGCTGACGCTCGAATCTTCCCGTTCATATTCTCGTCTCATAGATACAGTCCCCCCGCACAAATAAAAGTGCTAATGACGCCTTAAATTCTTTTGAAATTTAATATTACAAGCATATCGCCGATTGAGCAAAGCAAAATTTGAGCCGACCAGGGCGTTCTTTGTTTCTCGAACGCTCCAGTCGGCTAATGTCCTTTTCAGAACTCGGATGATCAAGGCCGCGTCTAGCCCAATTTCAACAACGCTGTCTTTGCCGCCTCGGCCTGGATCAAGTCGAATTTCGGATTCAAGCGCAATGCCGTTTGCAGCAGCTTTCGAGCACGACCGCGATTTCCGCTTGCGGCCTCGATCATACCAGCGTGATAGAAGATCTTCGCATCCCTGGTCTTTAATCGCATCGCCTCGGCGATCATGGATCGTGCATCGGTCAATTTTCCATTCTTGAAGAGGCACCACGCCAGTATATCGGCGGCATAAATGTCTTTTTGAGTATCGTAATCTTCCTGTGCTATCTGCAAGGCCTTTTCAAGATTGACCCCCGAATCGGCCCATCGGAGCGCAACCCTGTGAGCATCAAAAAAGTCATTTTCAACTTCAGCCAGCGAGTATTGGCGCGCCGCCTCCAGCGTATTCCCAAGTTTCGAATAAACGTCTCCGAGAAGAATTATCGTGTCGGTGTTGGGCGCCGTCGCGTTAGCCCTCGAAAGATATACCGCACCGGCCGCAAGGTCGCCCAACGATGCGCGTGCGCGACCCTTACCTGCGAGGGCGCGAGGATATTCAGGCAAGAAGGAGAGAGCTTCGTCGTAAACTTTTTCCGCATCAGCAAATTTACCGTTTCGCCAATATTCGTCCCCAAGCTGCGACAACGCCCAGCTTTGAGCCTCCTTATCCAGCGGGTCGGCGGTCCGGGCGGCTATTTTATAAAGCTCCACAGCACCTTTATGATCTCCATGCAGCCATCTCAGGTGCGCAACGCGCGCGTAGGCTGAACTGCTCGGTTTTCGGTCGATCATGCGCTGAGCCGCGGTCACGGCTTCCGGATACTTGCCAAGCTCGGTCAGCGCATCAGTAATGACAGCGAGCACGAACGGATCTGTCGGATCTTCGTTTTCGAGTTGCATGCCGAGAGCGAGGGCCTCGGCAAACCGATGAAAGGTAAGGTGCAGAGAAGCCCGAAGCTTCCTTGCCTGCCGATCTGACGGGTCGATGATCAGCGCGTTGCCGACCGCTCGTTCTGCGTCATTGTTCAATGTGAAATCACCCGAAAGGCGAGCATGCTTGATATACGCCACAGCGAGACGTGTGTGGTTTGCGGCGGAATCCGGTGTCCTTTCGAGGGCGGTCAGAGCGTCGGCAATTTCCACGCTCGGCGCCGCGCGTTCAGCCGTTGGCACTGCCTTCGCTGCTACATTTTCGGCACTGGTTGAACAGGCCGCGGTTGCACTGATCGCGATCAAAATTAATAACAATACATTGGTTTTCATAAAGCCCCCTCCTAAAGATCGCTGTTCGCGCGAGCAGCTGATCGTCCGCGCGAACAATGTCGTTCGATCATTGCTGATTCGACGATCTGGGCTGGTTTCCCTGATTCGGCGGCAGCAGATACGGAAACCGAGTGAGAAGTGGGCCTTCCGGATTGAAACTAACGCCATCGGTGAGCGAGTTGTTTGGGAACACATTCGTCGATGGTGTGAACGGTGTGCCTCCCGCCATCGCACGAAGGGCAATGTCGGTGACGTCGTCATGCACACGCCGCCCATTTGGAAATCCTGCCACATCGCCTCCGAGCAAACCGAGCCTGTTTATATTGGCGATCGGCATTATCGGGATCGCAACGTTCAATCGCAAATACTCATGCGGCGTTCCGTCTGAAAGGAACGTCGTATAGTTTGGCCCGGTGACGGCGTTGACCGGTATTCCCGTAGCAAATATCGCCACGAGATCATTTCTGGGAGCCGGCGGAATGCTTATGCCAAAAACAAGATTCATCAACTTGGCCAGCTCGGGGTCCAATACGTAAGGTGCCGCGATCGCATCATCCTTAGGAGAAAGCGAATTAAATGCGTCCTTGAGATTGAGCGGGATCACTACCTCATTCACAAGCGGACTGCCAAGTCTTGAAACCTGTTTCCAGTTCGCCTGGTCCTTCTGCGGTTCATTCGCCTGGAGCACCCGAACCGAGCGGCGGCTTGCCGTCGCCCAAACACCGACCACTGCGTTCGGATCGGTTGGGGATGTCGGGGTTGCGTTGTTTCGCGTCAACTCCGAGATCGGCACTTCGATCGCGATCGAACTTACGTTATATCCTTTTGTCGAGTCGATCCCGCCAGAGTCCCCGGTTACCTGGCGGAGGTTCAATGCGTCGAAAACACCCAGGTCGATGTAAAAGTATTCATCACGGTTCCCGGCAAAGACCTTTCCACCGTTTGGGAGGTTGTAGACTGCCGGTTGGCCAAGATTATCTTCATACATCGGTGTTACCCGAGGTCCAATATTGGCAGGCGGCGTACGAAGCCCACTTGCCATCAACAGACTGCGGGTACCCGAATTCCCATCGATCCTACGCACGGAGTACGTCTGCGGCATGTTGTAGTCCGGATCGGTAAGATTGCTAATGACCGCGTCCTGGTTAACTGCGGAGTGTCCGAGCACCGTGTTACCATTCACGATCTGCGTATTAAATACAAACTGATAGGTCACGTCTTCGCGCCCATCGCCCGTATTGTCGATCTTGATCTCATACCGGACCGAGTCGTCGAAACGAAACCATTGTGGGCCGCCCGAAGGTTCCTGCAGCGGTATGTAATTTGCTATCAACGTAACGAACCCCTCGCGTCCCGGCTCGACACTTCGGAAAGCGTAAGTGTCCGTGTTGTCGGCGAATCGGTCCATGCTAATGAGCGGGGCCTCTGCGTGGCTCGAAGCCCGAACGGGAAAAGGCATCAAGGATGCTGTAATTAAGAAAGCGGCCGCAACACCTGCGGTTCGCCGAAAAATTGAACTCATAACTCTCCTCCTGGAAGGCCGATCACCGCTGAGCGGCATCGAGCTATTCGAAAAATGGACAAATTCGTCCCGTAGGTTCCCCTGGCGGCAACCGATTCTTGATAAGGAGCCCTTTAAGACAGGCTTTAACGTGTTCAATTCTGGTTTCGTGCCGTTGTGAAAAATGGATGCACGGAGATCGAATAAAAATGCTGCGCCTAATGCGGTTTATCGTCGTCTTTGTTACTGTTATCCTTTTCTTTCACGCAGATGAAGACCGAACTGATTAGAAATTTTTCCATCATCGCGCACATCGACCATGGGAAATCCACCCTGGCCGACCGGATTCTGCAGCTCACTGGTGCCGTCGCCGATCGCGACATGGAAGCGCAGGTGCTGGACGACATGGACCTCGAGCGCGAGCGGGGGATCACGATAAAGGCACACGCCGTGCGTCTGGATTACGCGGCGAAGGACGGAAAGCAATACGTTCTCAATCTGATCGACACTCCGGGGCACGTCGATTTCAGCTACGAAGTTTCGCGGTCGCTTTCCGCCTGTGAAGGTGCGTTGCTAGTGGTCGATGCCTCGCAGGGCGTCGAGGCACAGACGCTTGCAAACACGTATCTCGCGATCGAAAACGATCTGGAACTGATACCGGTTTTGAACAAGATCGACCTGCCGTCCGCCGAACCTGATCGGATAAAAGAACAGATCGAAAATATAGTCGGGTTGGATGCGAGCGAAGCCGTCCTGACCTCGGCCAAAACAGGCATCGGTGTCGAGGCAGTTCTGGAGGCGATCGTCGCAAAGGTGCCGCCGCCGAAAGGTGACCGAAACGCGCCGCTGAAGGCGCTGATCTTTGATAGCTGGTATGACTCGTATCGCGGCGTCATCGTGCTGTTCCGCGTGATCGACGGCACGCTCAAGAAAGGAACGAAGATCAAGTTTTTCAATACGGGCCGTGAGTATTTGGTTGAGACTATCGGAGTGAATCGCCCGCGCCCGACCCCGATCGGCGAGCTCGGGCCGGGCGAGGTTGGCTTTCTAACGGCATCGATCAAAACAGTAGCCGACGTGCAGATCGGCGACACGATCACCGACGCGGCGCGGCCCGTGACCGAACCGCTTCCGGGCTTCCAGGAGGTGAAGCCGATGGTGTTCGCGGGACTTTACCCGACCGATTCGGCCCAATACGAAGACCTCCGCGACGCGATGGAAAAGCTGCGTCTGAATGACGCATCATTTTTCTTCGAGCCGGAATCCTCCACTGCGCTTGGTTTCGGGTTCCGCTGTGGGTTTCTCGGCCTGCTGCACATGGAGATCATTCAGGAACGCTTGGAACGAGAATTCAATCTCGACTTGATCACGACGGCGCCCGGCGTGCGTTATCGCGTGACCACCACCGACGGCGTCACGGAGGAGATCGACTCACCTTCGAAAATGCCGGACACCGGCCGCATCGTAAAGATCGAGGAGCCGTTCATCGAGGCGACGATCCTAACCAATGACGAATTCCTCGGCGGCATCCTGCCGCTGCTGGACGAGAAGCGGGGTGTGCAGAAAAAATTCGAGTACGTCACGAAGGACCGCGTGATGCTCGTTTACGAGCTTCCGCTGAACGAGATCGTGCTCGATTTTTACGATCGGCTGAAGTCGGTTTCCCGCGGCTACGCGTCGCTCGATTATCATCTTTCGGGCTATCAGGTCAGCAAGCTCGTCAAGCTCGACGTCCTCGTCTCCGGCGAACCGGTCGACGCGCTTTCTCTGATCCTGCATATCGACACCGCCACCGCCAAAGGCCGCCTGCTGACCGCGAAAATGAAGGAACT
>JAICPV010000063.1 GCA_025929655.1 Pyrinomonadaceae bacterium | reverse complement strand
CTCGCGTATCTCCACCATCATCGAGAAATTCCGCCCGAGATCGGCGTGCGATCTCCAAAACAGCCAAAGCGCGAACAGCATCAGCGGCGTCCCTATCCAAACAAACGCGGTCGGCACAGCGTAGTTGGCAAAATTGACGAGCGGCGTGAACAGGTAAACAAGCGGCAGCAAAAGGCTGCCGACCCCGACCGGCACGAGCAGAAGCTTTTCGGCGGCCGAAAACTTGCTCAGTTTCTTTTCGGTCGTCCCCGCCCGCCGGTCGTACACCCCGCGGATCACAACGTAGGCAATAAATCCGGCAATGAAAATGACTTCGGATATCCGGAGATCCACGCTCGGAAATGTACCATGAGTTTCCGCCCGCCCGGCCGCATTGTGCCGTTCATCCCGTTCAAGCCCGGGCTCATCGGCTGATCGGGCTCGAAAAGGCTCGCGTTAGGCTCCCCGGCATCGCGACAGTCCAAAAAGCGTTGCGAAAATGGGCAAGAACGGTGCGGTTTTCACCGAAAACGGCGCGGAATTTGTCAAAAACGGTTCGGAATCGATGCAAAATGCACGATGCAAAATGCACAATAAAAAGAAAGCGGCTTGGTCGAGTCAAAAATCGTGCATCGTGCATTCTGCATCGGTTCATTCGGAAAGTGCCGACTTCCGCTCTTTCGCAAAAGTTTGGCTAAATCGCGTTCAGGTCTAGGCGCGGAGCGTATTATGCAATACAATACGTAACACTACCGTTTACCCGATGGAAGCCAGTAAGAAAGACCTGATAACTTTCGCAGGGCCTATTTTCGACCTCATCTTACGGATCAAGGCCGGGATCGTCGCGCCCGGGAACGAGCTGAGGCCGAAAATGATCGGGCTGTTGGATGAGTTTGAGAAACGCTCGGAACGATATCGTTTCAATCACAAGATCGTTCAGGTGTCGAAATTCGCGCTGGCGTCGTTCTTCGACGAGACGATCTTGACCAACAATTTCCCGCTGAAGGTGGAATGGGAGAAAAACCCGCTGCAGCTCGAGCTCTTCGGCGAGCAGCTCGCGGGGAACAAGTTTTTCGAGAAGCTCGAGTCGATGCTGAAGCAGATCGAGGTGACGCAGGACGCCGTCGAGGTCTATTACTACGCGATGCTGCTGGGCTTCAAGGGCCGTTACGCCATCTACGAGCAGGAAAAACTGCTCGCGATAATGCAGGAAACCGCGAACGCCCTTGTAAAGGTCGGTCGCATTAAGCCCGTCGAGCTGTCACCGCACTGGCTCGCCAACGACCAGCCGAAGCCGCCCGAAAAACGCGGCATGCCCATCTGGGCGAAACTCTCGGCCCTCGGCGGTGTCGGCCTCGCGATCATCGTCTACGGCATCCTTTTCATGCTTTCTTACAAGTTTTTGAACGACACGGTCGAAAAACTCCCCTTGTAGGTTAAGGGAAGGCCTATGAATAGCTGGCAAGTAAGTCAACTGAAATTTGCATTTGGGATCGGATCCCTGATGTCTTTTTACGGGATCGTGGGTTTCATTGTAATGATGCTCCCACCGGGCCTCATGGGCAACAACACCAAGGTTGTCACGATCATCCTGATCCTGCTCACGCTTCCCTTCACGCTTTTACTCACTTGGTTCGTTTCCCGTCGCGGCAAGAAAAAAGCGGAGAAGGAAGCTGCGACTGCTGAGGCCGCGAAGGCCGCACAAGCGGGCGGAGATAATGGGGCCGCAGCGGCGGCTGCTCAAACATCTCCGACCGGCCAATATCCCTTGATCGCTCAGGGAACGGAAGAGATAGTTCAGTTTCTTAAGTCTTCCAATATTGGTGAATCGGGACGCGATGCTGTCTATTCGCTTCCGTGGTACGTCATCGCCGGCGCTCCGCGATCCGGAAAAAGCTCGCTGGTTATCAGCTCGAACCTCAATTTTCAGGCGCTCCCGAGCCAGCGTCAATCCGAGCTTAGAAACGTCCGCCCGACGCCGGCCGTCGACTGGCGTGTTACAAGCGACGCAGTCTTCGTTGACACCGCGGGCCGCTACCTTACCGAGGGTGTTGATAAAGATGAATGGTCTTCTCTCGTCGATACCATTAAGAAGTATCGCTCAAATCGCCCGCTGGATGGATTTGTACTCGCCGTCAACGCTGAAAGCATCGTCAAAGGCGATGAGCATTCGATCGAGGAGCAAGCCAAAATATTGCGTGCCCGCCTGGATGAAGTGATCCAACGGGTTAAGGTCCGGTTCCCCGTCTATTTGGTATTTACTCACGCCGATTGCATCGAAGGTTTTCGCGATTCTTTCTCCAGCTCAAAAAACGAGGACAAGACGCTCGTTTGGGGTGCGACGATCCCGATAGAAAAAAGCGAGAACGCACAGGCACTGTTCGACAGTGAATACGAGATCTTGCAGGATTCGGTGATGAAGCGGCGGCTGGTTCGACTTAGCGCGCCGTTCCCGCCCGTCCGGCAGTTAAAGATCTTCAATTTTCCGCTTCACTTCGGCTCCGCTCGTCGCAAGTTCGCCTCGTTCGTTAATGTTCTGTTTCGACCGAATCCGTTCAGCGAAAATCCTTTCCTTCGCGGATTTTATTTCACCGCGTCGCCCGCGGCAAAGGGCTCGTCCAATGCTGCCGTGTCGGTTGCCAATGGATATTTCGCCGAACGCCTGTTCCGTGACGTGGTCCTTCGAGACAAGGACATGGTAAAAACGTTCGTCGCTCAGCGGCAGCGTGCACCGATCTTTGGCTGGATACTTACCATACTGGGTGCGATGGTGATTGGTTTGATGCTGCTTTTGGCCGGTGTTTCGCTCGCGACGAATAAACAACTGCTTGACGATGCAGCGGTCCGAGGAGAGAAGGTCTTGGCGATGCGGAAGGCAGACGCCGGAAAGGACATACTTGCAAAAAACGAAGACGAAACACGACGCGAGATCGTCGTTACGGACGAGCTTCGTTCACTGATGACGACCCTTGACGACTACGATCGCAATGGCGCTCCGTTTTACATGCGGTTCGGCATGTATTCCGGAAGCGCAATATACAAACAAAGCCTTTTGCCACTTTATTTCTCGGTCGTCGAACAAAGATTCAAGACGCCGGCGCTTAAGCGGGTAGAGGCCGACCTTCGAAAATTCGCGGACAGCCAGCCAGTTGCGAATCCGTCGCAGTTGACGCAAAAGGAAGAGGAGACACTCGGGAAATACTACGACCTTTTGAAGGCTTATCTGATGCTCTCCGGCGAATACCAGGACAAAGCCGAAGCGACGCAGATCACTGAGGCGCTGAAAGAATATTGGGTAGCCGACTCGAAGGTTCCGGGCGATATGAAGCTGGTCGCTCAGCAAAATCTCGAGTACTGGGCGAAACAGGCCGACCGGAAGGCCGACGACGGTAACTTCCCTCGCATCAGTCTGAACGCCAAGCTGGTAGAAGACACCCGACGCAAATTGCAGGCATTCCCTGCCGTTTACCGATACTACAGCCGAAAGATCACTGAGATCTCAAAAGAAGTCGACGACACGGTCGGCCCAACCAATGTCGAATCCATTCTTGCGCGTAACGGTGCGGATAATTCGTTGATGACGGGACGCTACTCTGTGCCGAGTGCGTTTACGCGGCCCGGATATGACAAAATGAGGCTCGCGATCGTCGAATCCGTCGTGAAGCTGAGCGAAGACGATTGGGTGATGGGCGAGATGGGCCGCAAGTCGGTAGTGCAGAACACGGACTCGGCCAAACTTGAGGAGCGTTATTACCGCGATTATGCCGACCATTGGCTGAAATTTGTCAAAGGCGTGGAGATTAAGCCGTACAAGAACAAAGCGGAAGCGACGAATGCCCTTCAAACTTTCGCACAAGCGAATTCGCCGATCGAGATTCTTGTTAAAGAGATAGCGAAGAATACTAATCTGTCGGCCAAATCCGAGGCCCTCGGATGGATTGACTGGATCAAGAGCTTTTTCTCAAAAGCAAAGGACACATCAACCGGGGGCACGCCGCCGGAAACTGAGTTCCGAGCCTTGTTCACATTCGTCGGGACGAAAGAAAAGCCCGACGCTGCGCCTGTGGCGAAATACCGCGGCATCCTCGGCCAGGTTTACAACGATTTCAACGGTGTCTCCGAAAGTCAGTACAAGAAGATCGCCGAAGAAATGGCGGACGACAAGGACCCGATCAAGATCCGCGCAAGGGAGACGGCGGTTACGAATTTGCTTGCCGGTTTTAAAGACACGCCGTCCGGCCAGGCGATGGCCGATATGATACAGCGGCCCATCGGAAATCTCAAACTCCTTCTTGGTGCCGATGCTCAGGGCCAGATGGTGAAGATGTGGACCGAGCAGGTCCTTCCGGACGCCAAAGAGATCGAAAAAGGCTATCCATTTGAGGACGTAGCGACAGAGACCGATCTTGCGAAGCTCACTGCGTTCCTGGCTCCGGGTGAGGGCAAGTTCTCGAAGTTCTACGACGAGAAGCTGAGCAGGTATTTCGAAGAGTCGAATGGACAGTTGAAGCAGAAAGACACGTCTGAAGTTAAATTCAGCGACGAATTCGTTGTTTATTTGAACAACTTGATGAAGCTTCGCAAGGCGCTGTATAGTTCCGGAGCAACGCCTAAATTCGAATACGAGTTCACGCTGCAGCCTGTGACCGGCGGCATCGTCGAGATGACCATCGACGGCCAGCCGATCAAGTCGGAAGGGACCGGTTCGGTAAAACTGACTTTCCCGGCCGCGCAGGCTGCGGAAACTGGCGTTCTGATAAGTGCTGGCGGGGCGCCGGACGCGTCGGCGAGCAATACGGCAAGTAATTCTAATACGGCTCCTGCGAGTTCCGCCGGAGGGCCGCTGAAATATCCGGGGAATTGGGGCTTATTCCGCTTCTTTGACGCCTCGAAACCGCAAAAGCAGCCGGGCGGAGAGTATTTGCTCTCGTTCAGCGTAGGCGGGAAAACAGTTACCGCGACAATAAAGTCGAGCGGCGATGACCTTTTCGATAAATCGATATTCCGTCAGGTGCGCGTGCCGCAGAACTTCGTGAAATGATATGGCCGAACCGGCCCCTACAACCAATTCTATGAATGACGCCAAATTGCAGTTGGACGCCGGGAATTTGACCGGCGCGGTCGACGCCGCCCTGAAGCTCGTTAAGACAAACCCGACGAACGAGGCCGCCCGCACCTTCCTTTTTGAGCTTTCATGTTTTTCCGGTGAATGGGACCGCGCCGAAAAGCAATTGGAAGTAATCGGACACCAGGATGCAAAGGCGATGATCGGCGCGCTGATATACCGGCAGAACTTCAAGGCAGAGCGGGACCGATCGAAGCTATTTGCAGACGGCCAGAAACCTGAATCTCTCGGCCCTGAACCGGCGCATATAGCCGATCTTCTCCAGGCTGTGAATCGGGTCCGGGAGGGGAGCGCGGATGAGGCTCGGTCGCTCATCGATCGTGTCGAGGAGCTCCGGCCCGCGTACAAATGCGAAATAAACGGCGAAGGATTCTCCGATTTTCGCGATTATAACGACCTTACGATGTGCGTTTTCGAGGCATTCTTTAAGGACAGCTACGTCTGGCTGCCTTTCGAGAACGTCCTGACGATCAATTTTTTCAAACCGAAAACCTTACGGGACCTTTATTGGATCCAGGCCGAGGTCGAAATGGTGAACGGGCTGCAGGGGGAAATGTTCTTCCCGGCGCTGTACTCGGGAACCTGGAAAAGTGACAACGATCAGGTCCGGCTCGGGCGGATGACTGACTGGCGCGAGATCGGAAGCGAGGTTTTTGTGGGCGAAGGCATGAAGCTTTTCTGGATGGACGGGCGTGATAAGTCGATTCTAGACATAAATTCAATAAAATTTGTTCATCCGGAGCCTGAAGCTTGATTTTTCTTAGTGCTTTAAATTTGGTTTTCGTTTAGAATGTTGCTACTTCCGTAGAGAACATTCGCCATTTTTATCCTTTGTTGTTAAAAGGCAAGGAGTCTTATTGATGAGCGACCAGCTGCAAAAGCCTGCAGTGATCGATATCGACGCGATGCTTCAACCCATTTCGGAGGAATCTCCGTCGGGTGAGAGTCTGCGTTACTCCGGCATCTACGACGAGATCAACGAAGCACGCCGCGCAGACGACAACCTGAACCAGGGAGCGTGGCAGACTGAATTAAAGGTCGCGGACTATCGGACGGTAATTGATCTCGCTGTCCCCGCGATCACTACCCGGTCAAAAGATCTGCAGATCGCCGCATGGCTTTCTGAGGCTCTCGTCAAAATACACGGGTTCCCGGGCCTTCGCGACAGTATCAAGCTTTTGACCGGTCTGCAGGAAAAATTCTGGGAAACGCTCCATCCCGAAGTAGATGAAGGCGATATGGAGGGGCGGGCGAACGCGATCGCTTGGTTCGAGGCGCAGGGTGCATTCGCTGTAAAGGGCATCGCCTTCACCGGCGGCGCGGGTTACAGCTTCATCGATTGGGATGACTCGAAAACGTTCGATTTCCCGGAAAACATGGAGATGCTCGAAACCGCCGAGCAGGTGCGTCTTAACGAGCTCAAAGCGCAGGCCGAGGCCCAGCGTCGAACCACGAGCGACATGTGGCGAAAGGCGGTAGCGGAAACCCGCCGGGCCCAGATGGAAGAGGTCAACTTTACCGTTGAGGAGTGTTGGGCAGCCCTAAAAGACCTCAACGCGGTCATTGAAGAAAAATACGACCGCAATCAAATGCCCGGCCTCACGAACTTCCGCAAATCCCTCGACGAAGTCCACACACAGATCAAAAAGCTTCTCGAAGAAAAGCGGGCGGAAGAACCGGACGAGGTCGAAGCGGAAGCGGCTCCCGACGGCAGCGAAAACGGGGACGGAACGGCTCGCGCGGGAGGCATATCGACCGGAGCCATTTCGAACCGCAAGGACGCATTGAAACGCCTGAACGACATTGCTGATTTTTTTCAGAAGACCGAGCCGCACAGCCCGATCTCCTATATCGTTCAGCGGGCCGTCAAATGGGGAAATATGCCGCTCGAGGTCTGGCTGCAGGACGTGATAAAGGACGAGACGGTCCTTTACAACCTGCGTCAAACACTTGGATTCAACACGAATTCGAACGACGGCCAGGGCAGCTAGCCGTATTCGAGATGATTAAGTTCTTCGGAAAATAGTTCTAGTTAATACAAAGGAGAAAAGCCAATGCCAACTAAAGAAAGTCTGCAGCATAAGATCGACCGCGTTCGACCGCCGCGTGTCCAGATCACATACGATGTCGAGGTCGGCGGAGCGATCGAGCTCAAGGAATTACCGTTCGTGATAGGCGTAATGGGCGACTTTACAGGGAAGCCCGAAGAACCGCTGCCGGCTTTCAAGAATCGAAAGTTCGTTGAGGTCGATCCGGACAACTTCAATCAGGTGATGGCCGGAATGAAGCCGCGTCTGGCTTTTACGGTCGACAACAAGCTGCAGGAAGACGGTGGCAAAATGGGCGTTGAGCTCAAATTCAACGATATCGAGGATTTTGAACCCGACAACATCGTTCAGCAGGTCGAGCCGCTTCGCAAGCTCGTCGAAGCACGACAAAAGCTTGCGGATCTTCGTTCGAAGATGGATGGCAATGAGAAGCTCGAAGGCTTCCTCGAGGACATTATCGGTAACGCCGACAAGCAAAAGGAACTCAGCGATTCGCTCGCGAAGGAGGAATAACTATATATGGCAACCAAGAAAGAACAGGGCGCTGCCGCAGCCGAAACCGTTGAGGTCCAACAGGAGGGCAGCCTACTCGATAGGATCCTGACGGAAGGCAAAATGGCGCGCGACGATTATCAGAAAGAACGCGCCAAGGACATGATCGGCGAGTTCGTCAATCAGGTGATGTCGGGCGAACTTACCATGTCGAAGAACATGGACGTCGCGATAAACTCGCGTATCGCCGAGATCGACAGGCTTATCTCCGCTCAGATGAATGAGGTAATGCACCACGAAGAGTTTCAAAAGCTCGAGGGTTCCTGGCGCGGCCTCCAGCATCTGGTCCGTAACAGCCTGACCGGACCGCAGCTCAAGATCCGTGTGATGAGCGTTACCAAGAAGGACCTTTTGAAGGACTTCGAACGCGCATTGGAATTTGACCAGTCGACGCTCTTCAAAAAGATCTACGAAGAAGAGTACGGAACCTTTGGCGGCGCGCCGTTTGGTGCAATGATCGGCGATTTCGAATTCGGGAACCACCCCCAGGACATGGCTCTTTTGGAGAAGGTCTCGGAAGTCGCCGCGGCGGCACACGCTCCTTTTCTCAGTGCGGCCTCAGCCGACCTGTTCGGATGGGACACCTTCTCGGAAATGACAGAGGTCCGCGACGTATCGAAGATCTTCGACCGAACGGAATATATGAAATGGCGCAGCTTCCGTGAATCGGAAGATTCGCGTTATGTCGGCCTGACGATACCTCATGTGCTCATGCGCGAGCCGTACGGTGCGGCAACCAAGCCGACCGAGACTTTCCGTTTCGAAGAGGACGTTGACGGCAAGGACCACAAGAAATACTTGTGGGGCAATGCCGCGTACGCGCTCGGAACGCGGCTGACTGAAGCGTTCTCGATGCACGGATGGTGTGTCGCGATCCGCGGCGTCGAAGGAGGCGGACTCGTGCAGGGGCTTCCGACCCACACTTTCCAGACCGATGAGGGCGAGGTCGCGATGAAGTGTCCGACCGAGGTTGCGATCACCGACCGCCGCGAAAAGGAATTCTCGGATAACGGGTTTATCCCGCTTGTTCACTGCAAAGGGACCGACTACGCGGCATTCTTTGCGACGCAGTCGGCGAACAAGGCAAAGAAATACGACAGCGACGCGGCGAACGCGAATGCACGGCTTTCT